>NZ_JBBAKG010000215.1:0-4018 GCF_040403615.1 Haliscomenobacter sp.
ATAAAAGCGCACCATATTTTTGAAATCGGTGGTGCTGATGCATTGCAAGGATAAGAATGGTAAAAAATCTGCGCCTACTTTTTTATTAAAGATAGCTCTTGTATCTCAAAAAAAGTAGGACAGGCTTTGCCCACCGGATGAAAAAGCAGCCACCTCGTTTAGATCACTTTCAAACGCAAGGCCAATCCTTCCTGAAAACCTCGACTCACGGGCAAGGTATGTTTGCCAATACTCACGTAGTTGTAGTTGTCCATTACCGCATCGATTTTGGTGACATTGACAATGTGTGAGCGGTGGATGCGGATGAAATCATCGGATTGGAGTTTTTCCTCAAAAGTACCCAGCGGCAAAGTCATGAGGTATTCGGCAGTTGCGGTATGAATTTTGCAATAACTGCGTTCGGCTTCGGCGAAAAGAATTTCCTGTAACAATACTTTTACCATTCGATCCTTGTAGCGCACAAAGATGCGATCAGAGAGGATGCTGTCTTCTTTTTGAATCAACTCCTGGGGCAGCGTTTGCGCCACCTGGCTTTTTTCTTCCGCTACTTTTTGGAGGGTCAGCTCGATGGTTCGGCTTAGGTCTGATTGACGGAATGGTTTGGAGATAAACGCATAGGGTTGGGCTACTTTGGCGCGGGCAAAGGTGTTGTCATCAGCATTGGCGGTGAGGAAGATCAGCGGGATTTGGTGCTTTTCGAGAATCTGTAAGGCGGTTTCTACCCCGTCCATTGAGCCCTTCAAAGCCACGTCCATTAAAATCAGGTCAGGACACGTGGCCTCGATGCTTTTTAGTGCATCTTCGCCACGCGGAATTATGCCTGTGACATCATACCCCAGATTGGTCAGCTGCATGGAGATGTCGGCAGCAATGATGAATTCGTCTTCAACGATGAGAATTTTGGTGTTTTCCATGAATAAGAGGATCTTCCAGGCTTTTAGAGTGTGTTTGGGTTTCTACTTCGCGCTACAAATGGCTAAAACGCACTCTAACTTTGGTGAAAGATACGGGATGGAATTGATAGGAATAACAATTTGGTCAGATTTTCTTTAGCGTATGTTTGGAATCTAATTTCCAATTATTTTATCTGGAGCAGACAATCCATTGATGTAGAACAACTCCACAATTCCATCCTGATTTGGTGTTTCCAAAATACAAAACTCGAAAACTCCAGTGGTATAGGCCTGTTGAATAATTTGATGTCCTTGTTGGATTAAATCGGAAATGGCTTTTTTTAATCCTGCCAAACTTGGATAAGAATAACAGGGATGAGGCAGACCTTCGCCATCGACGTCGAAGTAAGCCTGGTACAATTTTTTGCACTGAAAGGGGGAAATCAATTCTATTCTGGCACCCGCAATTTTAGCAAAGGCCACCCGAAATGTAAACTCAGAAGCTCGACCATTCACGAAACAATGCTCGGGGACAATCGTCCAGATGTTCCACTGAACATTGAGTGCTTTGGCCATTTTTTCTGCTGATTCTTCAATGTCTGAAACCAATTGGCTTCGATGAGAAAGTTCGGCGACATAATGTGAGAGGGACATTTTTGGTGTTTTTGGAGGTCAGCAATTGTGTTTCAAAAATCTGAGATGCCCTGATGACACCTCAAAAAACTTAACCAGGATTCAGTCTTACTGTGTGTTTGGTTTTAAGTGTTTTTGTATGCTATAAAGATGACAAGGAATTTCGTGGACTGCTTCGTTCACTTTCCCATTGGTAGATTTGAATTTCCGCTTGGTAAACTTTAAAATTGAAAGTTGCCTGATGGCCACAAAATACCGGCAAATCTCAATCGATTCGTAGATTGCTCAATAGGTTTTTCAATTGATTCAAAAGAGGCAAAAGTTCATCAAATGCCGTTTCTGTCTGAGCCCCTTGTTCGAGTTGTTGAGCCAAAACTGTTCCTTTTTTTAGTCCAACAAATTCAAGTTGTGGCTTAAAACTGTGCGCGGTTTGGTACAGCAAATTGTAGTCTTTGTTCAATATCGCCTGATCCATTTTCTCGATTTCCAGAGGGTATTGCACTTTAAATTTCTGGATGAAGTAATTCATCTGGTTTTTATCACCGTCGGTAAAATCACGCAAAAAGCTTAGATCCAATAATTCATCCTGCATGGCAACCGTCGTTGTTTTTGGTGCAAGGTCTTGGGATTCATCCGCAATCAGGCCAAGCGATTCTGCCATGACCAATGCCAATTGATGAGGTTTGAATGGCTTACCCAAGTGCCGGTTCATGCCAGAATCAAGTGCTTTTTCAATTTCCTCAGGGGTGGCAGAGGCGGTCAGGGCAATGATTGGGACACTGCGTTTTTCATCATGAACTTGAGCACGAATGTGTCTGGTTGCTTCCATACCGTTCATTTCCGGCATTTGCATGTCCATCAACACCACGTCAAAATTTTGATTTTCGAGCGTCGCAATGGCCTCTTTGCCATTTACCGCTTCAGTGATGTTGGCATTTTCAAAATGGCGGTGAATGGCTTCATAGGCAATTTCTCGATTCAAGGCATTGTCGTCTACCAATAGAATATTCAAGGGTTGAGCAAAATACAATGCCGAATTTTCATGGTTTTCAGGTTTCAAATCCTCGACTGCAGCCAATGCATAGGGGAGTTTCACGGTAAAAGTGGTGCCTACTCCAATTTCACTCTCAACCTGGATATCGCCATGGTGCAATTGCACCAACTCCTGGGTTACGGTCAATCCCAAACCGGTTCCGCCATAACGGGCTACCATATCCTCTCCTGCTTGTTCAAAACTCTCAAACACGGCCTTGATTTTATCAGCTGGAATGCCAATACCTGTATCGATGATCTGAATAATCAGATTCACGCTATTGGCTTCAGAATCAGTTGACTCGCTGTTGCGCTCCGTACTGTTCATTTTGATGGTAACCGATCCCTTTTCGGTAAATTTAACTGCATTGCCAGTCAGGTTCATCAAAATTTGATACAAACGGGTGGGGTCGCCCAGTAAAGCCCCTGGAACATTCTCATGTAA
Organism: Haliscomenobacter sp.; assembly: GCF_040403615.1. Classification (NCBI taxonomy): domain Bacteria; kingdom Pseudomonadati; phylum Bacteroidota; class Saprospiria; order Saprospirales; family Haliscomenobacteraceae; genus Haliscomenobacter; species Haliscomenobacter sp. The sequence goes on from NZ_JBBAKG010000215.1 coordinate 3,004, forward strand.
ATCCAGCAACAAACTGATGCCTTTGTTTTGAGCCCTTAAGGACAAGGATTCCTGCACATCGCCAGCAATCCTGGTAGGAGACAAGGGAATTTTGCGCAGCTTGAGTTCTCCGGCTTCTAGTTTACTGAGTTCCAATACATCATTGACAACTTCGCCCAGTCGCTCTGTAGATTGGTGAATAGAAGCCAACCAGCGGCGTTGCTTTTCGCTGAGTGAAGTCTCCAGCAATAAGTCGGTAAATCCGGCAATTCCGTGTAATGGGGTGCGGATTTCATGGCTCATGTGCGCCAAAAACCGTTGTTTGAACCGTTCACCTTGTTCAGCACGTTCCTTTTGGGCGATGAGTTGGCTTTGAGTGGCTTCCAGGTTGATCAAGGCCTGTTTGAATACATTCTTGGCCTTCAACTTTTGCTGACTGTTGCGGTATAAAATGGCAGCAACTAAAAGCATAAAAAAGGAATAACCTACCCACATAAACCCTGGTTTAATTTGCGATGTAGAAAAATACGACTTATCAGTTTCCTGATGTTATTTTAATTTCCCAATGGTTGTTTTCACTTTCCGCTTGGTAATGCAGAAAAATTAAGTTCCCAATTTTGGGTTTTGAATAGGAAGCCGGATGGTTCATTTCAAGTTGGCTTCCTATTCAAAACCCTCTAAAAAAATCGGGAAGTTATTTTTTGCGTCATACTTAGCAGAAATCTCAAAACTTCGAAAACAATTCCAGAAAATCGTCCTTGCGATTGCGGGCCACACTCACCGTCGCGCCATCTTCCATCACCAGGTAACCACCCTCGGAGCGCACAAACTGGCGAATGTGGTTCATGTTGATCAGGTGAGAATTGTGGATTCTGAAGAAATTTTGCCCTTCCAGGATTTCTTCCAATTGCCCCATGGGCTTGGAAACCATGAGTTTTTCTCCCCCCACCATTGCCACAACGGTATACATGCGGTCGCTTTCACAACGAACGATGTCCTTGATTTTCTTAAAAACCAGGCCTTCTGAAGTGGTAAG
>NZ_JBBAKG010000216.1:0-3994 GCF_040403615.1 Haliscomenobacter sp.
CGAAGGAGCAACTCTCCAATAATGGATTTGGACATAACTGAAAGCATAAGAGAATGATACGCTTATTGGTCGCTATATTGTTTTTGGTATTTGGTACGCAATTGTGTGCTCAAGGTTTTGACTATGGTCTAATAGTCAAACAAAATTTAGTCATTAGAATGGGTACAAGAAATACTGCACCGGGCTTTATGAAATCTTATTCTTTAGCACAACCCAATCAATTTTCTAGCACATGGATACCTGTTTTAGCGACTTCATTTCCTTTTTTCAATTGGCAAGGGGTGAATCAAACTCAAATTCTGGTTTTAGGAACTCAAGGCCAGAGTAAGCGTTCATTTACTATTGAAGATTTTAAATTGAATTCCCTAGATTCGGTGGCAATCAGCAAATCCGATTCTGCTTATTCCAAACAGCTGAAATATCAAAATGCTGCAAATTGGGAGAATATTTTGAATGATTCTCTACTTCGAAGAACCCAAAACACACGATTATTGCATGTGGTTCCTTTAAGAGATTGGTGGCAACTTACTCGGCACAATGGTGCTCTGAGAGATTTACAATCCTTACAACAAGAACCCGATTACTTTCTAAATCATAGAATTACCGATTTCGATTTTCAATTCGATTCTGAGGAAAAACAATTCTTATTCTACATCAGAACGCCACGAGACTTTTTTTTATGGAAATACACTGGTGGAGCAAAAAATGACACCTCATTTCAGGATTGGCAAATCAAATCTTTTTTTTCTATTGATAGTGTCTGCTATTTACCCTCCAGCAATGACTTATTAAAATACTTAGGGAATTCACTTCTCCCTAGCCCTAAAAAATTCCTCCCCTGCACAATTACCGACACCGCCTTTTTCCGTGGCCACAATAAAGCCATCCAACAAGGCAATCAGCATTGGCTCATCAATACCAGCCATGGAGCCATCTATTACCTGGCCGACTACGGGGTGGTCAAGGTCGCCCAAATTGAAAACTTTCGGGACTATCCCCCAGCCATACTTCAGCAGCGGCTCTTTGTAGAAGACCGCGACCGGGGCGAACTCGTGTTTTTTTCTAAACTCATTCGCACTGATCGGGAAGCCCCCCTCCCCAAATACCGTAGCCTCCTTACCCCACGTGAAGTGACCCAACGCTTTGGTGCATTGGTCACTTTGCCTAAAACGAAAAACCGGAAATGAAAAAAATGACTACGCTTAAACAGTTAAACTTTTGCAAGTTTCTGATCGCTGCTTTTGCATTTTGCCTGCAAGTAGGCGATTTGATGGCTCAGATCACCACAGACTTTACGCGCGCGGGAGCCCTGGTTGAGCGATTTGATTACGCCAGAGTAACCGACAATACCCTCGGCCAACTCAGCGACGCCGCAGCCCAACTGTCACAGACCCTGGACTCGGCCTATCAAATTCAAGACTTCCGGGTCTTTGATTTTGGCTTGTACCTGCCCACCTTAAGCATGAGCGGAGCCCTCAGCTTTGATCAGGCGGTCAGCAACATGTATAATCGCATCGAAACGGGCGGGGTCATCGCTTTTCGCAACCCCGCTATGCCCATTTTGCGCAGTGCCGCTCCTCCTGCTGCGTATGTGTTGATCACGCACCAGTTTCAGGGCGGAGGCAATGTACGCTTTAAGATGATTGTGAAAATACCAGGGATGAGCCAGTCTGGGGCAGATGTGAGTGGTCTGGAAAATGCCCTTGCTCTGGCTGGTCAGCAGGCCATGGAGAAGGCCTATGCACAGAATGCGGCTGAAGATAAAGTGGCTTCTGCAAAAGCGGAGGGGTTGAGGGCTATTAGGCAGATTCTCTCCGGGAAAGGTAAGCCAGTGGAAAAATCAGGAGGAGGGTTAATACTCAAACAAGCAACTAATTTTGTTGCATTATCTGGAAAAATAATTCAATTGCCAAAAGATACCAAGGTGCTGATTTATTGCATTGCACCTGAGCTCACCAATGGATATTTGATAGGTTTTGAAATTGACACTAAAGAATATGTCGCTGGCGGTAGCGAATTTATTGTTAACCTATCCACGTTTAGCGGATATCAAAACCGCAACAACAGTAGCGACATCTTCACCAATCAGGTATCCCTTACCCCTGGCCAAATACCAATTAGCTTTGTAGATGTAATTGAGAACGCTAACGGTTCGAATACCATTAGGCTGTTTACAGAAGAAATATCCATCACGCAGGATCGCATCGAGCCTCAAGGTGGAACATTTTCAAGTGACAAACGGCTTCCAAAATTAGGCTATGGGGGCTCAACACCTTTTCAATTTGATGACCCAAAATCCTGTGGGCAATACAAGGAAATTACCCAGATGATTACCAGGTTGGGTAGCGATATTGAAATCATTATTCAAAAAGGTAGCTCCTCCGGATCCCTTAAAGACTATTTGGACAAAAGTGGCAATGCCAGTATCCCAGTTACACCCAAAGACAAATCGAAAGCCAAAGGGCAAATCATTTTCACAGAGGTAGATGGACAGATTATAGACGCCAAAGTCATTTTGATTCGTGACAACATAAAGCCAGGTCGAAATGATTACACTCCCGCAAATCATCTTGAACAAACTGAAAAACAAATAGATGATGCAATTACAAACGCAAAAAATAGACTAATAAATGGAAAGCATGTAGGCTGGAATGAGCCAGCCATCGGCACTCCTGGCCGGTTTCATTGTGAAAGCATGACGTTCTCTGAAATTACTACAGTGATTGTAGAGGTCGGCATTAGCATTTATGAATCTGCAACACTTCCTGAGAAGATTTGGAATGAACCACAAGGGACTACTGCTGAAAAAGGAAGCTACCCCGTACATGGCCCACCCGTAGTATGCGGCGTAGCCGATGGCGTAATTGGACAGGTGACTGAAATTCCCCAGTTGGTAAAAATGGGGGTAGATCTTGCATCCAGTCCTGAAAACGTCAAAAGCTTAATCAGCAGCATTGCCGATATCACCCCGGAGAAGATCATCGAATTGGCTGAAGAGAGCATAAAAAAGAAATGGGAAAGCTATACAACCGCCTCCTCTCAAGTGAGATTTCATACCGCCGGACAGGACGGAGTGAGTGTTGCGTCAACGATTATCGGGGCTGGGGGGATTAAAAATCTTGTTTCCGGGTTTAAAGACGGAATACAAAAAACTGGGGAGACCATATCGAAAGGACTAAATAATCTTTTAAGTTTATTGACAGGAAAACTTAAGAATAAAAACCTCTTAAAGCGTTTACAATCAGCACTAGATGACCCCGCAATCAAAGCATTATTTACCAGGAATCCAGATGCAGTAAAAGCATGGGAATTGCTGGCAGAAAACGGGAATGATCTAATCATTAAAAATGCAGATTCAATTGAAAAAATTGCTGCATTGCTTGCCGATGCTGACTTTATTGCTAAACTTCCCGGCGGGGAGGCCGCTCTAAAAGATATTCTAAAAGCTGTAAAAAATCCACTTGATGCGGGCACTGAAGCAAAACTGGTTAACTTAGCAACGCATTTGGACAACATCAAAGCCCTTGTCAAAAACCATTCGGGTACAGAGGGTTTCGATCGTTTGATGACAGATTTGAAAAATCCTAACTTTTACATGCAGGATGGAGTGACACACATGTTGGAGTCGATCAAAAATTTTCCTGCAGGTAGCATCAAGAAGTTTGATTACGAATTTGAAGCGCCTGGAACGGTTTGTACCAAGTGCCGGTTTGATGTGGAGTTAGATCCTGGTCCACCTCGGTTAATTGAATACAAGAGTTGGGGTTTGGAGAATATTCCTAATATTTCTGTGAAGCAGTTGACAGAATATTTTGGAAATGTGAGTTCTATAAACGAAATGCAATATGTGTTTAATTCAATTAAAACACCTGATATCGAATTGGTAAAAACCGCGATGCAAAAACTCATTAAAAATAATGCACCTTCTATTTTCTCTAGGCTTAGTCCACAGATGCTTGATGATTTACGAATTACTTCGCTTAATGATTTTTTG
>NZ_JBBAKG010000217.1:0-3928 GCF_040403615.1 Haliscomenobacter sp.
CAAGAGGCGCTTTGGCTGAATGCACCTCATAAAGTGCGTATCTTTGCGTAAATTTATACCGACGTCCTGTTAGGTGGATTTTACCGAGCGCCTATAGTGACTGCAATTAAGCGCACATTGGAACGGTAAAACTTGGGCGCAAACCGACGTTGTAAAGGCTCGAAAGCACAATTGTGAATGGTCACCAGATCTGCTTCAAAACATCAGCTGCGCCAGCTTGCGGGTGTGCTTCGGCAGTCCGTGCAGGCGCGTCTGGGTCTTGTCGATGGCGCGTTTGCCTCCCGGGTATCAAACACGCGTGCTGCGCGCCGTAGGGCATGTTCCGGCCATCCACAGATACCGACGGTAATTCTGTTGGTAAATCGTCATAAAAGGAGCATAAGGTATAGTTATTGTAGGACCAAGGGAGAGACAAATGAAGAAATTAGTCGTTCATGCTTGGGATTTTATATTTAACAGCGACGTTAGCCCGCTTAGGCATATTCCAGATGTATCAACGCGGCACTATGTTCTGCAAGCCTTAGGTGCCATGTGGGTTCTCGCGATTAGCCTTGCCTTTGGCAGCTATACATTCTTTGCTTTCAATCTGATCGGGCACGTCGTTTTGATCGGTGCGGCGGCGATTACGATTGCGACCTATACAACGGCAACTATCAATCCAAGCGTCTTTGGCAAAGGGTCCGGACGCAGGGCCGATGGGGAACACGAGTAGATCTGGGCGCAATGCGGCCGGTTCAGACTTTGCAACTGTTGCAAAAATTAGGACGTATCTTGCAAGCACAGAAACTATGCCACTTCTCGTGCGGCCCGATGTCCGCATTTTAATCTTGGCCAGTTGTACCGGGATGTTACCTTGAATGCCGCTAACAGCGCATTAGTCTCTCTAAATCATTGAGGAAAATGGTAGACGCTGAGGGGTTCGAACCCACGACCCGCTGATTAAGAGTTTGATATAGATGCTGTTGACGCGCGTTGTTTGATGGCGACAGATGTTGGCAACCTATTGAAAAATAGTAATTGGCGGGTAGTTCCTTGTTGACCCAAGGCACTCTGTGTTTCTCCACGGTGTTACCTCGGTGTTACCTCGAAGCTACCGGAACACATACATGCCAAAGATTGCAAAACTGACAAAGTCCTATGTCGACGCCCTCCAACCGGGGTTAAAAGAATATGAGGTCCAAGATGAAAAGCTACGGGCATTTCGAGTAAGAGTGATGCCCTCAGGGCATAAGTCTTACGGTGTGGTCATTAGGCAGGGCAGAGGTCGCGGGCGGCCTCAGAAACGAGAAACTTTCGGATCAACTTATCAACTAAGTTGTGATCAAGCTCGTCGGCTGGCAGAAGAGTTAGTGGCGTCAGTGCGATTGGGGAAAGTGCACCTAGCCTGCGCCCCACGCAACCAGACCTGCGACCAACTATTCGACAAGTTTCTTGATACTCACGTGCGCGCATATTTGAAACCTCGCACCGTAAAGGAATACGAACGACTTGTCAGGCTGCACCTTCGTCCAGCGTTTAAGAGTAGGGACGTAAAGGACGTGAAACTATCCGACGTCCAAAAGTTTCACCTCGACTTCAAATCTACACCGCGACAAGCTAACTTGATGATCGCTATACTGCGAAAGGCCATGACTTTAGCGGAGAGTTGGGGGTGGCGCGATGGTATGCAGCATCCTTGTAAAGGTATCATTCAATATAAGGAACGCAAACGCGACCGACTGCTTAGCGCCGGGGAACTGGCGGCGATTGAAAACATACTTGAAAAGGGAAATCATCACCCGACGGTAGTTCTTGCAATTCGGCTATTGAAATCGTCGGGATGCAGGTCCGATGAGATTTGTCGGCTTAAATGGTCTTATATAGACTGGGACCGGCAACAGATTTGTTGGCCCGATACGAAAACTGGCAAACTCGTTAAGCCTCTGAATAGTTCTCTTGTGCAGCTACTGTCAGTTGCACCACGTTATGCCGGCAATGATCATGTATGTCCGCCCCTGGGGGGCGGTGAGGGCAATCTTTTACCGGACGTATTGAGGCCAGCATGGAAAAAGATATTGCGCGAAGCTGAAGTGGAGCATTGCGGTATTCATGCGCTGCGACATTGGTTCGCGTCAAAGTTTTACGCCAATCCAAGCATTTCCACGACCACTGCCATGCAAATCGTAGGCCACAAGAGCGTACAAACGGCGGCCCGCTACGCTCACGTGTCACCTGCCCAGCTTGCTACATTTGCAGATGCTGTTCTCAGCAGTTGACCCTTAACGTCGCGATACTCAGCGCAAACATTTTGCAACAGTTGCAAACAGTCTGCAGATAAACGGCGAAAAGTGTGGCGACGGTTATTCGAGCCTCGGCCTTAAATATATGAAATTTGTCTTTTTAATAAAACTTGACTAAATATCAGTAGTAAGCCATTGATAAAATTCAATAAAACAGTTGACAGGCCCTTCTGACCGTTTATTTACGTAGATAACGGGACCCCAGATTTAGAAGGTTAAGTCACATGTCACATGGTTCGATGATTTACTACGACACACCCCAAGCTGCGAAATTGATGCGCTTAGCGCCTCAGACGTTGAGGAAATGGCGGCACACGGGGAACGGCCCTTGTTATTCTAAACTTCAAGGGAAGGTCGTTTACTCTCAGGAGGATATCCTGAGTTATATCATAGACCGCCGCGTTAATTCGACCGCTGAATACCGGCACTAAACGGCCGGTATGTAGGCTTCAATTTGCAACCAGTTGCAAATTCATTTCCCCTTAAAAACTAGGTGCCTTCTTCCAATAGAGAGGCAAACGTGACGGGACTGCAGAGCACATGGCTGAGCCATCTATCATTGAACCAGAAGCGAATTTTGCAACGGGTTGCAAACCTCACTCATTTTTGAAACCGGTTGCACGGAAGTGAGATCGACAATGTCCACTTTCCCTTCGCAGAATTTGTCGCCGATCCAGAGCGTTGCCCCGCGTCGTCGGATACGTAGCGGTCTTATAAATGGAAGGTGGACACCTGAGTTTTACCAGCTGCTTGGAAAATCTCGGAAGACCTTACGTAAAGAGCTTAGGCGTATTCGCTCTCTATGGGATGCAGGCCACCGTGAAAAAGCCTTAAGGGCCGAACGGAAGCTGATGCGTTCATTCGCCATGCGCGTCGTTGCAACGCAAAGAGCTAACCTCGCCCTCATCGCTTTGGCCGCGAAAAACGCAGTAAGCAACGACCAGCCGTTCCCTCGCAGGCAAGGCGGTTATTCCGGTGCGCATGTCAGAAAAATCGCGTCAGGTTTAGATCTTTGGAAAACCCGAGATGAGAGGGTGTTTATATTTCAAGAGCCAAAGGAATCGGGAGGGGTGCGCGATATATGCTCATTCGATTTAGAACACCGCGCCGCTCAGCTTATTGTAAAGTTAGTCTTGGAAAACCGGCCGGATGCTCTCCACCCAGCGCAGATAGCCAGGCGTCCGCGAGGTATTGAACAAGGCATAGCAGCGGTACGGCGGGGCGCAGAGAATGGTTACAAATATGTTGTCGCGGCTGATATGCAAAATTTTTACGGATCGATCTCAACGTCCAGCTTGGCGGCGATACTGCAACTCCCTGCACGGGTTATTCAGACAACTGTCAGCTTTGAGTGCTTGAACGTAGTTCGGAGAACAAACCCTCAAAACTTGGACACCAACCAGACAAATCCACCAGAGCCCGTAAGGGACGAAATCGCCGTAAGGCCACAGCAATCCGCAAGGACACATGAAGCCGTAGAGCCAGAAGAAGACACAAGTCCACACGATGCCGTAAGGCCTGAAAACTATACAGAGAATGAAGGAAGCACATACGCTATTCCAAACATTCTGGGTTACACCCAACGGGGTATTCCTCAGGGCTCCTCCTGCTCTCCTATTGTGGGCGATTATGTGATGAAACGCTTATTG
>NZ_JBBAKG010000218.1:0-3922 GCF_040403615.1 Haliscomenobacter sp.
GGTGCAATCTTGTCTTTCACTTCGAAATCGAAAGTGTAATCGCTGGCATTGTAACAACCATCGAAAGCCTCGATTTTCATGCGGTGTTTACCTATTGGTACTCCGATCATCATGCCATTCGTGATTGCATATTCCACTTGATCCCAAGTGTTTTGTGCAACCAGGATACCTTTAACGTAGCGATCCTTTGTCCATACTGTTACACTAGCATTGGCCAGGTTACAGTTGTCTTTGATTTCTACACCAAAAGCTGACTTGATACCCGCTACCGTTACAGGGAAAGCAGCAGTACAATCCATTGGGCCAGTTGAAATTTCAAATGGTGCATGGTGTGCTAAAGTATAGGTTGGTGCTTCGAAGTCACCGATTTTGATCAGGACGTGGAAGGTATCCACGATACCTCCTTTACACCAATCGAAGACATAAATCTCGCGATCGATTTTCAGCCCTTTGCCATTGCAGATCGGAAACTCGGTGTCTTTGATTTGTACGGAGTAGTTGCACTCAACCTGATCCAGGAAGAAGCGGCGATCCAAATCCGGCAGCATGTGGAAAGTGCTGTTGATGCGGGGCATCCAGTCTTCTTTCTTAATCAAAGCCTTGTCAGGACTGCATGTATTGTAAGTCACGGTCCAATCATAAGCAGGTGCCGCAGGGTCTTTTTTACCCTTGCCCGTAAAGGCAAATGCACCTAGCGCAGGGCGCTTCAGTACAATCACTTGCACGGTGTCTTTGATCATTCCATTACAACTGGTTGCTACCCATGACCGGTAGATTCTACCCCAAGTACCCGTAGCGTTGATCGAATCACAGTCGTAAACTTCCAGTCTGTCGCTCCATTTTACAGATACTTTGCAAGTTGGGTCGCAGTAGAAAAATTCGGCTATCCCCAGGTTCAGTACTTCGTCATTGAGATTGCCACCAGATACAATTGTACCTGCTGGAATCTGCCGTGGAGAGGGTTTAACGCCTAGTTCACCAATCGTCTTAGGATTATTCAAGATAAAGTTGGCATCAAAGCAGTAAACTGGATTGGGCGTAAAGCTTGTCCGTGCAATCCGAGGACGGCTGCCATCTTCTACCAGGATTTCACCCCAGCACAAAATATCGGTACAGCCGTTTCTTTGGATGGAATAACGCAAGCGCATTCCAGCGTACTGACCCGTCACCAGGTTTCCTGGTATTGGCCGACCATTCATATCGGCTACCAGGAAGGTAAATCCAGCTGCTGATGGATAATTGGTGGTTCCCACCAATACCATTTCAGGGGTAATCAATACTTCGCAGTTGTTGCCTAATTTCACCTGCACGTTGATGCAAGAAATCGGTGCACAAAGTACGTAGCCGGCATCCAGTGTCGTATTACTTTGACCACTGGTTAATAAAGGCGTAGCAGGAGTGCGACCCGTGAAAGGATCGGCATCAGAATCTTTGCTGTCGTTGTTCCCTACATTAGGCTCAGTAGAGGAATACAAATTACCATTAACCGCAGTGGTTACATTGAACACCACGTAGTAACTGCCTACTGCCAAGCTGTCGAAAAGGTACTTTCCATTCGCATCCGTTACTTGTGGTACCACTGGAAGGCCATAGGCATTGGTGGTGACTGGCGTATTGGTTACGGCATTGTAAAGGGTGACCGTTACGCCAGGTAAGCCTGAATCAGTAGGGTCTTGCAAACCGTTGCCATTTTTATCCACAAAAGCAGTATCTCCTACACTTACGGGCAGATAGAAGCCCGCATCGAGGGTCAGGTTGCGTTGACCACTGGTTAGTAAACCCGTTGGGTCGGTTTGGCCAGTAGGGTTGGCATCAGAGTCATCAGCATCGTTGGCATTGGCGTTTACATCTTCTTTGGTTGGCACATAGTTGGCGCCATTTACTGCGGTGTTTTTGTTGAACACCACGTAGTAATTGCCTACTGCCAGACTATCGAACAGGTATTTGCCATTGGCATCGGTTACTTGTGGTACCACTGGAAGGCCATAAGCGTTGGTGGTAACTACGGTATTGGTCAAAGCATCGTATAGCGTAACCGTTACGCCAGCCAAGCCTTGATCATTAGGATCCTGCAAGCCATTGAAGTTATTGTCTACAAAGGCAGTGTCACCTACGGTTACAGGCAGATAGAAACCGGCATCCAGTGTCAAATCTCTTTGTCCACTCGTTAAAAATGGGGTTGCTGCGGTACGACCTGTAGTCAGGTTGGCATCAGAATCATCAGCGTCGTTGCCGTTGCTGTTTACATTCTGGATGGTGGGTGCATAATTTGCTCCATTTATTGCGGTGCTCTTATCAAAGACCACATAATAACTACCCGGAGGGAGATTTGTAAATAGATAACTACCATTGTTACCCGTACTCGTTGTATTGGTATAAGGCATACCTGTCGCATCCAAAGTTACTGGCGTGCCGTTGGCATTGAATAGAGTGACTGTTACGCCAGCCAGGCCTTGATCACCAGCTTCCTGCAAACCATCACGGTCATTGTCCACAAAAGCGGTGTCGCCTACAACTACGGGTAGGTAGAAACCGGCATCAAGCGTCAGGTTGCGTTGACCGCTGGTCAGTAGACCGGTTGGGTCAGTTTGTCCAGCAGGATTGGCATCGGAGTCATCCAAATCATTGGCGTTGGCGTTTACGTCTTCTTTGGTGGGTACGTAGTTGGCGCCATTTACGGCAGTGTTTTTGTTGAACACCACGTAGTAGTTGCCTACCGCCAGACTATCGAAGAGGTATTTGCCATTGGCATCGGTTACTTGTGGCACCACCGGAAGGCCATAGGCGTTGGTAGTGACTACGGTATTGTTTATCGCATTGTACAAGGTTACCGTTACACCAGGGAAGCCCTGGTCGGTAGGGTCTTGCAAACCATTGCCATCATTGTCCACAAAAGCGGTGTCACCCACAGTTACAGGCAAGTAGAAACCTGCATCGAGCGTCAGGTTTTTTTGACCACTGGTCAAAAAACCAGTTGGCTCAGTTTGGCCTGCAGGATTGGCATCAGAGTCATCTGCATCGTTGGCATTGGCGTTGACATCTTCTTTAGTGGGCACGTAGTTGGCACCATTTACAGCGGTGTTTTTGTTGAACACCACGTAGTAGTTGCCTATTGCCAGGCTATCGAAGAGGTACTTGCCAGTAGCATCGGTTATTTGTGGTACCACGGGAAGACCATAAGCGTTGGTCGTGACCACAGCATTGGTTACTGCGTTATACAAGGTGACGGTTACACCCGCCAAACCTTGATCACCAGGTTCCTGTAAGCCATCAAAATCATTGTCCACAAAAGCGGTGTCACCCACAGTTACGGGCAAGTAGAAACCAGCATCGAGCGTCAGGTTGCTTTGACCGCTGCTCAAAAATCCAGTTGGCTCAGTTTGGCCAGCAGGATTGGCATCGGAGTCGTCCGCATCGTTAGCATTGGCATTGACGTCTTCCTTTGTGGGTACGTAGTTGGTACCATTTACAGCGGTGTTTTTGTTGAACACCACGTAGTAGTTGCCTATTGCGAGGCTGTCAAATAGGTACTTGCCAGTGGCATCGGTTATCTGTGGTACGACGGGAAGGCCATATGCGTTGGTGGTGACCACAGCATTGGTTGCGGCATTGTACAAAGTGACGGTTATACCCGCCAAACCTTGATCACCTGCTTCCTGTAAGCCATCGAAATCATTGTCCACAAAAGCGGTGTCACCCACTGTTACGGGCAAGTAGAAACCAGCATCGAGCGTCAGGTTTTTTTGACCGCTGGTCAAAAACCCGGTTGGCTCAGTTTGGCCAGTAAGATTGGCATCGGAATCATCAGCGTCGTTGGCATTGGCGTTGACATCTTCCTTAGTTGGAACGTAGTTGGCCCCATTTACGGCGGTGTTTTTGTTGAACACCACGTAGTAGCTGCCTACGGCCAGGCTGTCGAAGA
>NZ_JBBAKG010000219.1:0-3906 GCF_040403615.1 Haliscomenobacter sp.
GAATAAAATCGGGGGATACGCTTTGGGTTTCATTGCCTGCCTTGTTTTTTATGCTGTTAAATGCATCTATTTTTTTTATGTCGTTGTAAAAAAAGTAAAAGTTTTATAAGTTCCTGCCTTAACAAAGCTATTTTGAACTTAGTCGAGTATCTTTAGAGGCGAACAGCAAGCCAATTTAACGAAAGAGATAGGAAGAATAAGTTCGAAAGAGCGAAGATAAAGCGAGAAGTTATTTTGTTCTCGTTCCTTATTGCTGTTGGTGATAATGATGGCATGCCCGCATCTCCTCGATTATCGCTTATCCAATCAATATCCTAGTGGCCGGGGCACTAAGTAGTGGGGCAAAAATGAACACTTATTTTCTTGTCGCCCCTAAGGAAAATAAAAAAGCAGAAACACTACGACACCATTGACCAAACTGGCGTAAAACCTACTGTCTTGCCATAAATTGTCACTGGGTTTTAACGCGCGGATGCCCCACAGCCAAACACCAACGGTGGCCAAAGCTGCCAAAACTGCCGCAATTTGGTGGAATAGGAATCCATTGTACACGACCAGGAAAAAGAACAACTGAACCGCAAAAAAAATCAAAACGAATTTCCAGGGTGGGGCTGGAGCCAAAATTTGTGGATCAACCGCCTTTTGATCAGGAAAAATTTTGCTCAGGCTGATGTGTACAACCGTTGCAAATACAGCGGTGAGAAAAACCCGATGCATAAAGTTGAGTTTTAACCCCCACCAGGCTTGAATTTCAGTATTTAGCCCCCAATGGGTGTTGTAATAGGCTTCTATGCTGAAGGCAAAAATGGGCGCAACGATGAGTGCCGCAATGGCGCCACGAGTAGAAGCCCCTTTCCACCAGATCCCCAATAAGAACGCCACAACAATACCTTGGGTGAAATAGCCGCCCCAGGCCGAAACCTTTAGGAAAAAATTGCTTTTAGGGTCAGGGCTGGCAAAAATTTGGATGGCCAGCAAGGCGGTGATGACCACCAAAAAAACGATTGTCAGGCGTGCTACGCGAATGATTTGTTTTTCACTGGCTTGAGGGTTGAGGTATTTTTGGTACAAATCAACGGTGGTAAGGGTAGTCGCACCATTGAGCATCGAGTCGATGGAACTGAAGGTGGCAATGGTCAAACCTGCCAGAATGAATCCAATCAAGCCTTTTCCTACGGGTACAACCATCCGAATGAGTTCCAGAAAGGCAGTATCATTGGCAATTTCCAGTTCAGGTGCCCTCATCTTCATGAGATAAGCAGCAGCAATACCGGTGGTGATGGAGAAAAAAGGAATACATAGTTTGAGTACGGCGGCGGCAAGAATCCCTTTTTTGGCCTCTTCATCCGAAACGGCTGCCAGCGTGCGTTGCACCAGGTATTGGTTGTTGCAATAGTAAAAAAAATGCAAAATCAACAATCCGGTGAATACCCCTGTCCAGGGCAAACTGGGGTGATTACTGGGTAGATAAAGATGCATTTTTTGCAGTTCGGGCGCTTGCTGGGCATCAAGGCGCAACATCCCCGCAAAACCACCGATTTCAGGTTGAGCAAAAGTCAGCACAGCAACCGTAATTCCTGCCATCAGCATCATTACTGATTGCAGGTTATCGGTTGCAACAATGGAATTCAATCCACCAAAAATGGTATAGCTACAGGTCACCAGACACATCAATACAATGCCCTGTAGGTAATTGATTTCCAATTGAGTGCCCTCCAGCATAAAAACCAGGGTCTGGCTGCCAATGTAAAACCCTCCCACCAATTGAACCGTGATGAGGGTAATCATTAAGAGGGTGTACAAACCCCGGGCGGTTGGGTTGTAGCGGTACTCCAAATACTGCGATAAGGTATAGACATTCAGCTTGCGAAACATGGGAACAAACACATAGCACAGCAACAACACGCCACCGAATGCCAGAATTTCGTAATGCGCTTGCGCAAAACCAACCGAAAATCCAATCCCCATCATTCCGATCAGGTGAAAAGAGTTGATGTTGGTACCAAAAATGGATCCGGCTACCTGCCACCAGCGCAGACTTTTTCCCGCCAGGAAATAATCAGCGCTGTCTTCTTTTTTGCTAAACAGGATACCGGTCAGCGGCATCAGGGCAACGAGGCCAATGAGAATGATGAGGTCTAGGGTGGATAGGGTGTTGAGCATGATTTTGGTTTTGCGTGTAAGTTCCCATGAAGATTTCCTCGTAAGTTCTCGTAAGTTCCCACGAATGAATTCGTGGGGTGGGGCGGTGTGGCTCCCACGACTGAAGTCGTGGGTTGCTACTGTCCGGCGAGGATAGTAGCGGTGGTCAAAGGGGTTATGGGTGGCTCTTTTGGTGTGCGGCCATAATGCTCGGAGAGTTTGAGGTTGGGGAGATGCGGCAAGACCAACTCACCAAACTTTTTGCACTCCTCAATCAGTGGATAACCTGACAAGATAAACGCCCGAAAACCCATGTCCAAGTAGCGGTTGATCTTGGCGATGATTTGCTCGGGAGTGCCTACCAAAGCAGCTCCACAACCCGAGCGAGCCCGGTTGATGCCTGTCCAGAGGTAGGGTTCAGCATATCCTTCATCATCGGCTTTGGCGCGCAAGGCTTCCTGCATGACCACTCCGTAAGATTTTACATCCTGGGTGCGGTCTTTGAGTTTTTGGCCTTCGGCATCATCCAGTTTCGACATCAGTTGGTGGGTGTAGGCGCGGGCTTCTTCCTCGGTTTCGCGCACGATGACGTGGATGCGCAATCCAAAATCGATGCTGCGGCCATAATTTGCAGCACGCTTTTGCATATCATCAAGGTGAAAGGCGAGATTGGCTTCGGTATCCGGCCAGATCAGGTACACATCGCAGTGCTCGGCGCAAACTTCTTTGGCCCCATCCGACAAACCGCCAAAATAGAGCAGTGGCCCACCATTTTGCTGATAAGATTTGGATGGTGCAGAAATCACCTCAAAGTCATACACTTTACCATGTACCTGGACGCGATCCTGTGTCCAGGACTGGCGCAGCACTTGAATCGTTTCAGCGCAGCGGTCGTAGCGCAATTGTGGATCTTCTTTGGTGCCGGGTAATTCAGAATTGATGATGTTGACGGTCATCCTTCCTTCCAATAAATGATCTAAAGTAGCCAGAGACCTCGCCAGCATGGGCGGATGCAGTTCGCCTGTTCGAATGGCAACCAGTAAATTAATCCGTTTTGCATGTTGAGAAACAGCGGAAGCAAAAGCGATTGGATCCTGACCAACTACATAGGAGGTAGGCAAAAGGATATTGCTGAAACCCATTGTTTCGGCGGTCAATAAAATGTCTTTACAATGTTGAAAATTACTGCGGCGTTCCTGATCAACTACCCCCAGGTACGCGGTATCTCCACCACAAAGGTCGCAAAACCAGGAAAATTCGGCTACGCGGTCACTTGTCCTAATCATTTTTTTAGGTTCAGAGCTTGGTGGGTTCGGAGATTCGGGTTCCCAAATCTGGAACTTACGAACCTCCGAACCTTCTAACTAGCTATTAATTAAACCGCAAAGTTAAATAATACATTCCGCCAATTTGTGCCAAACCATAACCCTGGGCGTAATATTCATTCAGGAGGTTGGTAGCGCCTAGCTTCAGGGTAGTTTTGTTGATGGATTCTTCAAACCGGTTGCTCGTTACTGTTATTTCGGAAAGCAATACCATCCGGGTGCCTGCCACAATTGAGGTTAATTGTGGAAAAATCTATGTTTTTGGAGGACTTATTTCCAGAATTGGCAGCTGCTTTTGACGTGTCCACTCGGGCGATGAAAAGATGGATCGCGGAAATCAGGATATATGAGGGCTGGGATATTGAATACTATCGGATGGCGAATAGGTATGTGTTGAAGGGAATAGAGAAAGATGAAAAAATTCATTTTTTTTTGCTTA
>NZ_JBBAKG010000220.1:0-3724 GCF_040403615.1 Haliscomenobacter sp.
CTGCGACCGCACGGACTTCTCGAAGTTTGTGGGTAATGAAAATTATGGAAGTGCCTTTGCGCTTTAACTCCTGCATGGTTTTCAAAAGCTCATCGGTTTCTTGTGGCGTGAGTACTGCAGTTGGTTCATCTAAAATCAAGACTTTCGCCTCGTAAATCAGAGCTCGGATAATCTCGACTTTTTGCTGAGTTCCAACAGGCAGAGTTTCTATAATTGCATCAGGGTCTACCTCGAAACCGAAGTCTTTCGAAACCTTTTTAATCGCTTCGCGAGCAGCTGAAATATCTAAAACACCAAGGCTTTTAGTTTTCTCATGACCTAAAACAATATTTTCAGCAACGGAGAACACCGGAATAAGCATGAAATGTTGGTGGACCATACCGATACCAGCATTTAGGGCATCACTAGGCTCCGAGATATCTATTAATTTTTCATCGACTAAAATTTCGCCACTATCAGCTTTCAATAATCCATAAACAATATTCATAAGGGTTGATTTACCAGCGCCGTTCTCGCCGAGAATCGCGTGTATCTGACCAGTCTCGACTCGCAAATTTATTGAATCATTTGCGGTTAATGAACCGAAGGTTTTAGTAACTCCACGCAGCTCTAATGACACAATCAAATCCTACCGACTTAGAGCCAAAAAAACAGGAGGCCCGATATTCCGGAGCCTCCTGTTTCTAGCAAGCTATTTACTTATGCACTTACCTTAAGAGTTCCCGCAATAATTGCATCGCGAATCTTGCGAACTTCAAGTTTAAGTTTTCCAGGGACACGACCTGATTGATCGTGGTATGGCGCAATTGAAACACCTTTATTTTTGAGCGTTCCAACATACCTTGAGCCATTGAACTTCTTATCGGCTACGTCTTTAGCAACTGACTTGATTGAAGCACCAATTTCCTTTACAACAGTTGTAAGAAGAATTGTCTTGCCAGCAGTTAGAAGACCAAATCCATCTGAGTCAACCCAGATAGTGACTGACTTCTTGCTCTTCTCAGATTCTGCAGCATAAGGAGCTCCAAGGTTTCCACCAACTGGAAGAATTACATCGGCGCCCTGTTGTTCAAAGCCCTTTGAAATTGTAAGCGCTTTGGACTGGTCAGAGAAGTTACCAACGAATGTTCCAGAACTTGGACTTGCTGGATCCCATCCAAGTACCTTTACAGACTTACCTTTTTGCTTGTTGTAGTAAGCAACACCACGAGCATATCCATCCATGAAAATTGTAACTGTTGGGTATGGAGCTCCACCGTAAGTTGCAACTTTACCTGTCTTCGATACTCCAGCTGCCAAGTAACCTGCCATAAATGCAGCTTCATCAGTTTGGAATGTCAATCCCTTTACATTTGCTACAGGCTTGCAGTTGAAGTTTGCATCGCAATCTTCACCGGCATCGTCAACAACTGCATACTTAATCTTTGGGTTTGCCTTTGCAGACTTAACGATTTCTGCTGAAATAGCGAAACCAACACCAACGATTAGATCGCAACCCTTATCAACAAACTTCTTGATGTTTGGCGCGAAATCTGCAGATGAAGCAGCTGAAAGATACTCAGCAGTTGACTGTGTAGATGCTTGAGCACCTTTCCAGGCTCCTTCGTTAAATGAACGATCGTCTACGCCGCCAGTATCTAGGGCTAGACATAATTTAATTTTTGCTGCTTGTGCTGAAGGAGCAACTGCAACACCTGTAATAAGTGTTAGAGATGCGGCTACCGCAATAAGCTTTAGTGACTTTTTCAAAGCGCCTCCTGGATTAACCCTCAAATAAGGGATTGATGTGGGAGAAACCCTACCCTTTCGCATATTGCATGCAAGTTTCGCGGGGCGAGGTTTTGATAGCAAACTCTCAACTAGCGGTTTAAAGTTAAAGCGGGGAAAAGCAAAAATTGCGATTTATACTCGCTAAATGAAACTCTCCCGGCACTTTGAACTGATTGCCCTAATAGCAATCGCCGGTTGTATTCGCTCCCCAATAACAAGTATCGGGCCGCAGATAAATGCAATTCGTGGAAGCCAAAATTTAGGGATCATCCAATTCGGATTCTTAACCGCAATCCCCGTGATTTGTTTCGCATTAGCTGCTCCACTGCCTAGTCTGAGAATTTTCCGAAAGATAAAGACAGAACAATTAATCGTATTCGCACTCCTCGCCCTAGCCGCGGCAACTATTTTTCGAACTCTGGGCTCTAATTCTCTGCTCTTCGGGTTAACAATTATTCTTGGTGTCAGCATTGCAATCTTAAATATTGTTACCCCAGCGTTGGTCCGTCGGGATTACCCCAAAAAAATAACAACAGTCATGCCAATTTATTCGGCCGTTCTTGCACTGATGGCCTCACTTGGCGCCGGTCTTTCAATTCCGATTGCAAATTATTTTGGAGGCAATTGGAAATTCGGTATCTCGGTCTGGGCCATTCCTGCAATATTGGTCGCATTGATTTGGATTCCGTTATTACGAAAAGCGCAACCAATGCCCGATTCTCACGAAAATCATTTTAAAGAATTGTTAAGGTCCAAAAAAGCATGGCTTGTTTCAGTTTATATGGGAGTCCAGTCAGCAACTTTCTATACCCAAGTGGCTTGGATGCCTAAAATGTTGATGGATAAAGATTATTCCGCCGCCGAAGCAGGTGCACTTTTCGGGCTTTCAACACTTTGTGGTTTTGCTTTAACTTTAATTTTGCCGCTGGTTTTCAGTAAGGGCGAAAATTTGCAGAAAGCAATTCTGGCGACTTCAGTTCCCGGCATCGCTGGATTCTTGGGACTTACATACTTATCGAATAGTTGGACAATTCCGGCTCTCTTATTGATTTCTACTACCCATGCAGCACTGCCATTGGCCTTAGGTTTAATTGCGATGAAATCACCAAGCCTTGCTGCGACAAGTCATCTTTCATCTATGGCCCAAGGAATTGGATATTGCATTGCGGCGATATTCCCATTAGTTATTGGATATTCATATGCACTAACAGATAGTTGGATATCAGCCACATATTTGATTGTTTGCTTGATTGCACTTCAAGCAGTTTCTGGACTGAAGGCAAACCGCTAGATGTCAGTGCCGGTACTTATGATTATTCCTATGATTGCTAGTTGGCCTTTACTTTGAAATCTCAAAACCAAAAAACTTTGGCCCAAGTAACATTTATAGTTTTGGATTTAGAGACTACAGGCGCCTCACCTCAACAAGGATGTGGCATCACAGAAATTGGGGCCATTGCTGTGCGAGGTGGCGAAGTTCTGGGAGAGTTTTCAACCTTTGTAAATCCCCAAGTTCCGTTGCCTGATTACATTGTTAATCTGACTGGGATCACCGATGAAATGTTGGTAGGTGCGCCACTAATTGATGAGGTATTTCCTGAATTTATAAAGTTCATTGATCGCCACGAAGATATCCATTTGGTTGCCCACAATGCGCCTTTTGATCTTGGGTTTCTCAAGGCCGCTGCAGCCTCACTTGCAATCGAATGGCCCAAATATGAAGTAATCGATACCGTTAAATTAGCAAGGCGTGTTATTGATCGCTCCGAGATCTTGAATTACAAACTTGGCACACTTTCACAATTTTTTGACACCCAAGCGCTACCAAATCACAGGGCACTAGATGATGTAAAAACCACGGTTGAAGTCCTGCACAGATTGATTGAAAGGCTTGCTGGTTTTAAGGTTTTTTCAGTTTCTGAGTTTAAAAAATTTATGCGCTAATTATTGTTTT
>NZ_JBBAKG010000221.1:0-3498 GCF_040403615.1 Haliscomenobacter sp.
ATAGTGAGTTGAGGTTGGTCAAATTTTCTAAAAACTGCCCGTTAGAAATTTTATTGTTTGCGAGGTCGAGGTAGTTGAGATTGGTCAAACTTTCCAAAAAACTTGCATCGGAGATTTGATTCGACCGGAGATCGAGAAAATTAAGGTTGGTCAAATTTCCCCAAAATTGTTCAGCGCTAATTTTATTATGACTAAGGTCAAGGGAGCTAAGGTTGGTCAAATTTCTTAAAAACTGCCCATCCATGATTCTATTGTAACTAAGATCAAGGGAGCTAAGGCTAGTCAAATTTTCCAAAAACTGCCCGTCCAGGATTCTATTATAACGGAGGTCGAGTGTGGTTAGGCTAGTCAAAT
This sequence comes from Haliscomenobacter sp., assembly GCF_040403615.1. Classification (NCBI taxonomy): domain Bacteria; kingdom Pseudomonadati; phylum Bacteroidota; class Saprospiria; order Saprospirales; family Haliscomenobacteraceae; genus Haliscomenobacter; species Haliscomenobacter sp. The sequence goes on from NZ_JBBAKG010000221.1 coordinate 355, forward strand.
TTTCTAAAAAGCGCACGTCCCTGATATTATTGCTACTGAGGTTGAGCGAAGAGAGCCTTGACAAGTTTTGCAAAAAAGCAACATCGCTGATTCCATTATAATGAAGATCTAATGTGGTTAGGTTCGTCAAATTTTCCAAAAACTGCATATTGGAGATTTGACTTTCATGTATGCAGAGGGAGTTGAGATTAGTCAAATTCCCTAAAAACTGCCAGCCTCTAATTAGTTTGTCCTTAAGGTAAAGGGAGTTGAGGTTGGTCAAGCTTTCCAAAAACCACCCGTTGAAGATTAGATTGTCACTTAGTCCGATCGAGCTGAGGGCAGTCAAATTTTTCAAAAAACGCCCGTCGCCAAAGTTACTGTCACTGAGGTAAAGGAAGTTAAGGTTGGTTAATTTTTCCAAAAAACGCCAGTCGCTGATGCCAAATTCACAAGCAACCAATTTTTTTAGTTGCGGTAAATATATGTGGGTGGGTGGTTTCTTCTTGAGTTGGTTTGGCTTGTCGCTATTTTGGCTATATATCTGTATCCACTGCCTCTTTTCTATATCAAATTCCCACCATTTGCTGCTCAAAATCAGAGTCTCCACCCAATCCATACCAGATAGATCCGGCAGTTCAGTCAGACCGCAGTTGCCGAGGTCGAGATAAGAGGCATCTTCGCCACGTGCGTGTTTGGCTTTGTTTTCAGCAATCAGGTCCAGGGCAAGTTGGGTCATGGTGTATGGCTTGGGATTTTGAATGACAGGCACAAATTAGAAAATATTTTTAGGGAGTGCTATACTTCATTCGGATGAGCAGGTAATTTTTGTGGCAGAGCAAAACCTGAAAGTGTTTTATAAAAATACGAGACTCGTGCCGAAGGCGAGAGAAAAAATCCGCGTAAATCCGCTTCATCCGTGTCCTCCGCGTTGCCATTGTGTCGCTTTGGTGCCTCAAGAAAAAAGTTTTCGAATTTATCAGCACTCAAATGCATCTATCATATTGTAACCCGCCGCTTTATCGGCGGGGGTCTGGTGCCCCCACCCTTCACATCTATCATCCGTCCAGCGCGCGCATCAAATTTTTTTGATGTAGCCTCTGGAATGATGATAGATGTGAAGGGAGGGGTGGTCTGAATCCACCCGTTGAAACGGGCGGTTACAAGATGTTAAATGTGGTTAATGCGATTACCTGAGGGATCAATTTATGTCTAATTATTCCCTAAACAAGCCAGCAAAGTTGTCCTACCAAACATTTACTAATTTTTGTAATTTTGCGCCTCACCCGAATGATGAGCAGCAACGCTTTGCAATATATGAGCAGAAAAATCGAGATCCTGGCCCCGGCCAAAAACCTATACCAAGGCATGGCCGCTGTCAATGCGGGCGCGGATGCCGTGTACATTGGCGCTCCTTTGTTTGGTGCCCGCACCAATGCCACCAACTCGGTGGAAGACATAGCAGAATTGGTCAAGTATGCCCATTTGTTCAAAGCGAAAGTATTGGTGACGCTCAATACCATCTTGTACGAAAACGAACTGGAAGCTTGTCGGCAACTCATCTGGGAGCTGTACAATATCGGGGTGGACGCCATTATTGTCCAGGACATGGGCATTCTGGAAATGGAACTTCCACCCATCGCCATTCATGCCAGCACCCAGGCCAACAACCGGGACGCTGGCCATGTGAAATTCCTGGGCGATGCGGGCATCAAACGGGTGGTATTGGCCCGAGAACTGAACCTGGATCAGGTGCAGGAAATCCACGAAGCCTCGGACGTAGAACTGGAATTTTTTGTCACTGGAGCGCTGTGCGTATCCTTCAGTGGCAATTGCTACATGAGCATTGCCAATGGCGAACGTTCCGCCAACCGCGGCTCTTGCGCCCAAAACTGCCGCTTGCCTTACCAATTGATCGATGGCAAAGGCAATACGCTCATCGAAAACAGCCACTTGCTGTCCATCAAAGACCTGGATTTGAGCAATGAACTGCCCAATCTGATCAAAGCAGGCATCTCTTCCTTTAAAATTGAAGGGAGATTGAAAGATATTGTTTACGTCAAAAACAACACGTCTTACCTGCGCAAAAAACTGGATGCCTTCCTGGAAGCCAATCCCGATCAATACCAAAAAGCTTCTTCGGGGCGGACTTTCTACAATTTTGAACCGGAATTAGACCGCAGCTTCAACCGGGGGTACACCGATTATTTTGCCAACCACCGCCACGCCTCAATCGGCTCCTGGGAAAGCCCCAAGTCCAAAGGCCAGTACATTGGCAAATTGCTGGAAACCAAAGCCAACGGCTACCTGATCGAAAACCACGAGTTGCTCAACAACGGCGACGGCTTGCATTACATCAACGAACAAGGCGAAGCCGACGGCCTGCATGTCAACATCATCGTCAATGACATTGTGGTGCCCAATGTGTTGAAATCCTTGCCCGTCGGTACTCCAATATACCGCAACCACGATGCCGAATTCAATCGGTTGCTGGAAAATGAAAACAGCGCGGTGCGGAAAATCGGGGTAAAAATGCATTTCAGCGAAACGGAAACGGGTTTCGCATTGCGGGTGGTAGACGAGGATGGCCACGAAAACATCGCCAGCTTTGATACCCCCAAGGAACTCGCCAAAAACGCCGAAGGCCTTATCGACAACATCAAAAAGAACCTGGCTAAAACCGGAAATACTCCCTTCATTGCGGATGAGGTAGAGGTATATTTTTCGCAAAACTGGTTTTTGCCCAATTCAAAAGTCAACGAAATCCGCCGCGCTGCCCTGGAACAATTGGCCGCCATCCGCATCCGAGATTACCAACGGGAAGAACACCAGATTGTCAAAACCGATCATCCTTATCCGGTGAAATCGCTCGATTTCACGTACAATGTGTCCAATAAATTGGCACGGGCGTTTTACCAGCGCCACGGCGTAACCGACATTGAAAAAGCTTTCGAGTTGCAGTGGGATCCTGGAAAATCGCGGGTAATGGTGACCAAATATTGTGTGAAATACGAATTGGGCAAATGTCTGCGCTACCAGCGGGCTACCATGGGCGAAAAATTGGCCGAACCGCTCACCCTGAAACACGGCGAAGTGGAGTACAAGTTGAAGTTCAACTGCAAGCCTTGTGAGATGGAGATTTGGGAAAAGGACGCGGAATTGGTG
>NZ_JBBAKG010000222.1:0-3385 GCF_040403615.1 Haliscomenobacter sp.
TGCCAGCATTGCTGGAGATACCACCGATTGCATCATCGGCAATGTGCAGGTGAACCTGCTCAGTACTGGAGCTAGAGGTACAATTGCCTACTATTTTGATGCATTGCAAAGCGCTGAAACAGCACCATTTCAATTCAGTACAGGCAAGTTGCAGCGCAAAATCTTTGCCCAGGATAGCATTGGGTGTGTTGACAGTGTCTCTTTGAACATCAAAGATGAATTGTTCACCAATCTGTTGAGTGGGTACAACACAATCCAGGATCGCGATTGTATTTCTGGCAATGCAGGAATCAATCTGGTGCTGAATCCTACCTCCCCATCCTTGCCTTTGTCCTATCAACTGAATCGCAATCCTGCGAGCACTCAACCCAATTTTGTTGGATTGAGTAAGGGAGGATACCGCATTCGCGCTTCCTATTTGGCTTGTAGCGATTCAGTGGATGTTGTCATTGATGAGCGTTTTCCCCACATTACCGGATTCAAATACCTGCACCTTGACGACTGTAAGCCCAATAACACTGGCTTGAAAATCCAGGCCGAACCCGGTTGGGGCACTTTGCGCTATCAAGTGGACAATCAAGCACCTCAGTTGAGTGCAGTTTTTGATAGCTTGCCCGCGGGCAGTTACCGTTTTCAGGTACAAGATTCACTCAACTGTGTAGACAGTATTCGGTTGGTCATCAATACCGAAGGCCGAGCTTACATCAGTGTGGAAGACCTCGTTCAGTGTGATTCGGCCAGCGGCAGCATTGCGTTTCGCCCCAATACCCAGGGGATAGCAGCAGAGTACAGCATTGATGGAGGCAAAAAATGGCAAAGCAACCCTGCTTTCAACGCTTTGCCTCCGGGCATCTACCATCCCCTGCGGCGCAAGCCCAGTACAGGTTGTGTAGAGGCAGCGCTTGATTCGGTGGTTTTAGGCCGCCATTGCGATACTTTACCCCTTGCCTATTTTTTACAAAAAGTCATCCACATTTCCCAGCCCACCGAGCTGGCTTTGATTCGTTGGGAAGCCAAAGCCCCCAAGTGGTACCGCGACACCTTCTACCTTAAAATGCAAATGCAGGGCGATGGTTTTCCGCACTTCAATGACGGCAACCGTGCCAATGCTCAAACGCCAGAATTGCGCAGCGCCCCTCCCACTGACCCCAATGTGTACCGCTATGTAGGAGGAGGAATACATCGCGATAGCGTATACCTGCCCCTGCAAGATTCGGCCTACTTGTATACCTATCCTGCCGACTACTACTTCACCCTGAGCAACCCACTTGGCAAAGGTGTAAAAGTAGACCCTGACTGGGAGCTAACCCGGGTAACCGTGAGCTTATTGGGCCCGGAGACTACCCCCCAAGGCGAAGAAGAAGTCATTCTGTGCAAAGACTGCGTAGACATTGGCAAAAATGACGTTACAGGTGCCAATTGTTATTACTGGCCAGACTTGGCCAATCCCGGGCTGCAAACCCAAAAGGTATGCAAATCCGGTCAGTACACCCGTATGGCGCTGGATGAAAACCTGAAAGTGATTGAAAAGACGGTGTACACAGTCAAATTGTCGAACCTCAAGGTTGAAATCAGAGCAGAGCTGGCAGTACCTCGCTCTTGCAACAATCCTGATGACAGTTCGTTAGAGGCTCTCGCCACATCCGATGCCTCAGGCGCATTTACCTATCTCTGGAGTACTGGAGAGACAACTCAGCAAATCAAACTACATTCGAATGTCAATGAATATAAGGTAACCGTTACTCAACAAGGTTGTTCTGCAGAAGCTATTTATACTTTAGAATCAAGCAGTCAGGCTTGTGAAATTAAAGCTTATTTTGAAGGTAAAGGTTTTTTTGCCATACCAATTGAAATCAATTCTGCTCCGCAGGCACGAAAACCAGAATTGCGTAGCGATCCATGTTTAGAGAATCCATGTAGTGGCGATATTTGCGTGCAGGATGATTCAGGACTCGGATTTAAGTTGAAAGGTAAAAATGTAGATGGTTTAAAAGATATTGCAGATAGGGCATTGAAATCTTTTAGAGGATATGGCTACAACGAGTCTTATGCATTTATTAGTGGAAATGATCAGGTATGTTCTTGTAATGAATACCTGAATATTGCAGAGCAACGCTTCAATAGTGCTAAACTTGGCTTCTGGCTTCATGTGTTTGAAGGATCAGAATGTGGAGGGCAAGATTACCTGTTTGTAAAAAGTACAGTCCCTAATGATCACGGTTTTTTGCAAGCAGGATTGGATCATTTTACCAGTGATGAAAATTTCGACCCTGCTGTAGCCTTGCATGAGGTTGCTTTCGACTTGATGTTGCCCAATTTTGAAAGCCCTAAAACACCATCGCTATTTGATCAAACCCCACCCAATATACCAAAACGTCATGAAGAAGCAGTAGAAGACGAAATCTTGTGTACAGCGGGGTTTCAGAAAAATTCTGTGGCTGTGATAGTAGGATCAGGACACTTGGTTATGTTGCCATCAAATTCAGTATGGCGATTTACACCCAATGCTGAGGTAGCAGGTAGCATATTTAAAGGTGCATTGGTAGGGTATACTCTTTTCAGTGCAGATAGTAAACCTCGTATCTATGAAGCCCGTTGGGGCGAGAGTTCCTTAGGTAAGCGGTATCACGTAGGTTTCTTTGAATTTGGTACTATCAATCCTGAAACGACCAATTTAAGTGCACTTAACGCCATTAGTCAAAGTTTTGCTTTGCCCTCTGGTACCGATATCGAAACTTATTTTGGTGAGCACGTAGTACTCAGCAATGAAGATGGGGGGTGCAATCTAGCCTATCAGATCAAAAGAGCCAATATCAACCCAGCCAAGGGTTTTATGGAAAGGCCGTTTGGATTGTTGACATCAAATAGAGCAGATATTGGCACATTTTCAAAGGAAATCAATGCTGATAACGGGTTTTATACGATTTGCCCGGATGAGTTAGCTGAAGTGGTTGAGGGCATAACCTCAGGTGAGCAAATCGACGGTTATTTCAGTTTTGGATTCACGGGAGGAGGGATGTTGTATGCACTTAACCCTGGTGGCCGATCCTACAACGATTGGGTGTTGGTACGACGTAATGAGCAAACGAAACAGTACACTTATTACCGCTGGAATTGTGCTTTAGCTATTTGGGAAATCATCAGTGCTCCTGAAGATGTTGCCTTGATTGGTAAAATTGAAAGTACCTACGAATTTTTTCAAGATCAAGCCCAGCAACAAGGACTTCACGATCTATTGGATGTGGTAGGTTTCGTGCCGTTTTTGGGGGATGTTGCTGACCTGGTCAATGCCACACTTTATCTGGTAGAAGGAGATTACGGCAATGCAGCATTTTCATTAGCTATGGTGATTGTTCCACCTGGACTCGATTGGGCTGGTAGAACA
>NZ_JBBAKG010000223.1:0-3362 GCF_040403615.1 Haliscomenobacter sp.
AGTCCCAAGGTAACAGATTTTATTGCGTGTTTCATATGCGCCCCTCTGGTTTCCTTACCGCTGCGTCGCTTACCTTGCAGGCGAATTAACGTGTCCGGCAATCACCCGTAGTTGTGTTCTCGATCGAGCCATCTTTACGGTAGCGAATTTGCATGTTGTAGCCATCAGACGAAATCCAGTTAATTCGCGCTTGGTACCATCTGCCGTCGCTCCATTGGCAGGAAACCCGGCTTCCTGCACGCCAATTAAACCTACGAACGCTGTAGGCCTGCCGTGTCTCAACAGATCCATCGTCGAAACGGACCGTCACTACCGAGCCACTGCGCGATTCAATCACGCCTGGATAATATTCAACGCTGCCCTGCCAAGGGGATAAAACCCAGTCGCCAACTTCTTGCGCCAGCGCAGCCGAGGATAGACTGAACGCAACTGCCGTGAGCGTCGTCCTCAGAATTGCTTTGTTAAGTTTCATAACACCCTGTCTTTCCCTGTAGCCATTTTATAATAAAACGATAAAAACTGTATATCCACTCAGACATTGCCATGATTTGATAACATTGCAAAGATTATTTATGTCGATTTGAACGAACATATTTGGGTCGGGATCAGCCTTCGAAATGCCAGGATGTACAGGCAATTGCCAGGCAGAAACCCGAAGAATATTTAGAGTTGGGGGCTCGACGCTAACAATTACCTAGATATGTGTAATTGGTGGGAACTGGGCCGTTGGCTTACTATGGGGAACGACGTTTACATATGCGTTGATGTTTAGACTTTCGTTCATAAAAATGGACAATTTTATTAACAAAAGCTTACAAGTCTGTTCAGTTTCATTTCAACTATGGTGGCATATTTATACGGCATCGGCAGGATCTCCTGCGCGATTGGGAGAATGGAGATGAGGATTTTAGCTAGAGTTTTGTTAGGCGCAGGAGCCGCTGCGGCAGCTTTGGTAAGCACGGCTGCCCCAGCAGAAGCGCAAAGTCGCTATCGTGATCGCGACAAAATTAGCGCTGGTGAAGTTATTGCCGGTGCCGTCATCTTGGGAGGCCTCGCTGCAGTTTTGTCCGCAGGCAAGAAGGGCAGCTACCAAGATGAATACGATGGTTCATATAATGACGGCTATAGCTATAACACCAACTATGGTAGCCGCCGCGCCGCTATCAGTAAGTGTATCAACCGCGTTGACAATCAGTCCGGCCGTTATGGCGGTTCTAACGTAACGAAAATCCGCAGCGTTGAGCGCACGCGTTACGGCTATCGCGTCCAGGGCATTCTGGATGGACAAAATGGCTATGGCAGTAACGATCGTTACAATCGGAATGGATATGGCGATGGATATAATCGCGGCCACGACGGTGGTCGGTTCACCTGTTATGTTGAACGCGGCAGGGTAATCGACATCGGCTACAATGGCTCGCATCGCTGGAACTGATAATCGGCGTCAGTCTGAGAGAAATAAGCTCGGTCTATGGAAATAGGCCGAGCTCCTCTATTCATGAAGATCTACCAAGATCGTCTTGATCGCTAACGCTACAATTGAAGCGCCTACAATCTGCTGGCATCATCGAATAGTTACGTACCCAATGTCTGATTTCGCCGCCTTTTAGATATAAAAGGAATGTTTGCACTTGGACGCAGCGCTAGCATTGCAACAGGTACAATCAAAAACTGACCGAGCCAAACCGGTACAAATGGATTTGACATTCCAGTGACCATCTTTCAATTTGATCAGCTAGTTATCTGGATGGGGGGAACCATGGATAGTGTTTCAATATGGAGTTGGCTGATTATCGTACTGATCGTTCTGATTATGCTTTCGCCCATTCTGCTGCTGATTTTTTATCGACAGAAGCGTGTTGTAGTTCGTCACTCCCAATCCGGTTTGACGAAAAACGGATATTATGGGTTCAGTCCGACATATTTTTGCTTTGGCTGGTTTGTACCGCTGTTCCGTGGCGAGATAAGCATTGCCGCACTACATTTGATTTTCAGCATTTTCACGTTTGGAATTTGGCAGTTGATTGCCTCGTTCATTTATAATCGCCAGTACACAGCCCGACTGCTTACTTCGGGCTGGTCCTTGGCTGATACCAGTGAAAGCGAAACTCAAGCTCGAACTGCCTTGGGAATAACGAGCTAATCTAAAGCTCACTTGCCAGTCCTTGTGATTGGCGGAATAGTAGGACTTTGGTCGCTCGCGTCGGAAGAATGGTTTTATCGAGAAAATGGGGGGATTTCCCAAATATATCGTGCCCCTTAATCGATTAGGCAAAGCGACGATATCACGCGTGGCATGTGCCACGTCATTAAGGGTCGGTTGTCGGAGCTAACCGTCGCCTTAAAGAGACCACGCACAAATTTCAGCTTTTCCGTTCTTCCAACATGCGCCTGACCTGTTCATCACGCCTAAAGCTGCATGCGCGTGTGTTGAGCCCGATGTTTCGTTCCAATATCCAATCGCTTCGCCGTCTAGCCTGAGAAGTTGAGCAATATAGCTTTCATTTAGAGACATAACTTGGAAGCTGCCGTCCGTTTCCAAGCGAACCCAGCACTGGCCGTCGATGAATTTTTTCCCCGATATTTTGAGCAGACAGCGACCTTTTTTGCCACGCCAGTTCGATTTTCCGTCAGCTGCTCCAACGGAGCTTTTCAATATCCTTGGCCGCGCCACATTGTCTGCAAATCCTTGAGTTGCTTCCATGTGGAACGATTTTTCATTATCCGTAACTGCGTAAGCCACCGCGCTTGGCACAACAAAAACAAGACAAAAACCGAACAGCAAAGCCGGAAAAGCTAGTCGGTTAAGGCGTCCGCGAGTCTTTTTTTCGGATACTGACGTTTTTTGTGATGATATCATATGCGTCCCCCAATAGACTCTGAAATGCCAAGGCGAAACTTGGGTCAAATACTGCCGCGACCAGTGCCATATTGCTGCAAATGGCGGTCACGCCTCCGCAAATATTGGCTCTGGCAGACGCACGCTAGCTATTACCTTGAACGAAATTACCGAGCATTCCGAGTGCGGAGCCCTCTCCCCGATTTTCTCCGCCGCGCGGTCCGGCTGCAGCCATCATCCGTCCAGCGAGACGTGAGAACGGAAGCGATTGGATCCAGACATGGCCTGGCCCGCGAAGACGGGCAAAGAAGAGACCCTCGCCGCCAAACAATACAGACTTAACGCCTCCAGCTGTGACAAGGTCGAAGTCTACCGTCGGTGTAAATGCAGCCAAACAGCCGGTATCGACGTGGATCTCCTCGCCAGCGGCAAGCTCGCGCTCTACCAAGGTACCGCCCATTTGCGTGAACACCCATCCATTGCCTTCTAGCTTCTGCATGATAAAGCCTTCGCCGCCGAACAG
>NZ_JBBAKG010000224.1:0-3320 GCF_040403615.1 Haliscomenobacter sp.
ATACAGCCTTGATTTTTTTGGTTACTTTTTGCATCAAGGCAAAAAGTGACAAAGAATAAATTGGTGTAAAATATTGATAATCAACAATTTAACCAAGAATTAAAAAAAATGTTGCCTAATCGCAACACCTAGATTAACTGCCACGCAGTTTCAAAAACATGTTTGCGCCACCGCCAGAAGGTAGTTTCGTGATTGTCGACTGTAGCCAAAGCAAAAAGTTTTTGCAAAAGTGCAACATCGTTTAATCGATCAAGTTTTTCCCAGCCCTCTTCGCTTAAGCCCCAGCCAGCTTCAAACGAGTATTCATAAATGCCCCTCAAATATCCATTCGCGGTTTTGTTGCTGTAAAAAGCGGAATGCTCTTCAATAAGTACCTCTAATGCAGCCACAAGCTCAGGCAACTGTTTTTCATAAGTCTCAAGATCATCTTGTTGTTGAATGGCTTGGCGAACAATGTATTGCTCGTGCAAAGGGTAGCTTTCAATCAAAGAAATTCCAGATTCCAGTTCGTCGGACTCGTCGGCACTGTCTTCGAGGCTTTCTTCAAATAATGCCACCGTTTCTTCTAATTTTTTAATCCAATTGCTCAATTTTTCCTGGGACTCTTCAATGATTTGGCGGTATTCTTCAGCTTGATCGGGGCGGTGCAAGACAAAAATTTCAAGCAATTCATCTGCTGGTACATAGAGAGGGCTGACATAGGGCAGTCCGGCCATTTGCATAAAAACGCGGTTGATCACATCGTCAATGGTTTGCAGGTCCTCACTGCGCTGGGTCAACACCCGGGCATACTCTCTTTGAGCTGGGGGAATGAAAATAAAGTCACTACACAATAGCTTTAAAACTTCAGACACATCAAAGTTCTGCTCAGCGCTGGACCGAGTAAGATTGGCGTTTCCAACAAAAGAAAGGAGCGTTTTGACGTCTTCCGTTGCTTCCAAAATGGCACGTACAATTTCTTGTGCACCCCATTGACTCAAGGAACCATAGCGATTGAGCTCCTTTGTCCAATAAGCCAATGCTTCTTTTTCGCCTATGACGGAGACCATTGCCTTCAAAAGATCGGCGTCTTCACCTTCGTAAAGTTTCGCAAAACGTTCAATTGCGGCTTGCCTGTCCGAGTCATAAACCAGATGCAATTGTTTGAATAATCTACACGCATCAAAACAGATTGGGGTTGAATATTTTTTGTCAAAAGTAGTTTCGAGCCACTTTAGCATCACCTCCACCTGCTTGTCTTGTATATCACCATGCAGGTAACAATGGTCGGGAAACCTATTTTCCAGCATTATGCCTACAGCCAATACGGCAAGATGAAAAGGATAGCCCTGGGTTTTGCTGTCCCATAATTCCATTCCATTCGATGAAGACCAGTATTCGGGCGTATCGGTTTTGAAAACAGAATCATCATAACAGCCTTGTTGGCCACTCTTTTTGGTGTAAGCTTCCAAATGTCGGTACAAATCAAAAGTTTCTGCATATTGCCGACTGAGTAAATCTCCGTCTAGGTACCAACATTCTTCTTTTGTTCCGGCATCAAGGATAAGGTTGCGCGAGTACACATTACGGTCTTTCCCATTTTTGGTCTCGACGTCGTACCTGAATAGGGGCAAGGGAAATTTTTTTAAAATTTCAAGACTTTCGTGCCAGGCAGTTTCCCAAGCCTCTTCGGTAATTCCACGAAAATTTATGGATAAGTGAATGTACAGTCCCATGATGTTGTTATTTGGGGATGGAAAATCATTGGTTTTTTTATAACAATATAAGCGCAATATTGGTCGCGATTCTACCACACCAGATTTATCTTCAAATCCAGTATTGATTACTCCAGCACAGTTTTGGGAGAGCCTTTCTGATTAAATTGTCAGCCCCTTTGCCACAAACAAATTCTGCACATCTTGTAGCAGGTGCTCCCAGTCAAAATCCGCAACCTGCTCCAATGCGGCCAAATCACGCAAAGTTTGCAGGTATTTCCGCGCCATCAGCACCAACACCTCCGCCTCGGTAGCCTGCTCCAAATCAGCATAAGGCAGGCGCAGCTGGGCATACAGCTCCTTTTTAGCCCCGTCAAAAGTGATTTCGTCCTGATGGATCGCATCTTGTGGTACCGTTCCGATGAACACTACGGCAATGCCCAACACGCCCGTTCCATAAGCTGAAAGCTGCAAGTCTGCATTGAGCAATTGCTCCAGTAAAACTACATTTTGAGCATCGATTTTGTCACCAATAGGGGTGTCTTCTACGATGCTGGAGATGATGAAAGGTGCATACATGGCATTGGTGGTTATAAATCAGCTTTGTTGCCTGGAGGCCGGATTATAGGCGGCATTCGTTTGGTGTTTTCAGGCAATAAAGCATATTGATAGATTTTTAAAGCTTCTAGACGCAAACAGGTCTGGATCGACCCACGGTATTGAACGCGGTAACTCAAACCCAGCGAAGTCAGCCCATTGCGATAGCGGCCTTTTTCGCCTTGAATGGTGATGCCATATTTCCAAACTTCACCAGCGTACAAATAAATCGCAGTGTCTACTCCGCAGCTGTAACAAGGATAAAAACCATTGAATTTGGCTCGAAGTACATACTGCTCGCATTGTTCCAGCCGCATCAGGCGCTGCTGCATTTGATCCTGGCGGGAGGAAGACAGTTGCAATTTCTCGTTTTCATCCAAATCCAGAAATTCGGCGCCTTTCCATGTGGCCAAGACAGCCAAGATACTGCACAGGACGATGAAAAACAAGAGGCCACGCTTGGGCTTGGGCTCAGGTGTAGGCAAAGTAGGAGTTTGAGGGCGAAACTTTTTAGCTACAGTAACCATAATGAAATTTTAGCCACCTTGGTGGAATCAGTTAATTAAGTGCTATTTTTCGGATTCGTTCCTATGCTGTAGCAAAGGTAAATGAAATAGAATTTAATTCCAAAATTTTAGAATAAAATTTTAAAATGTCCTTACCTTCTGACCCTGATCCCCTGGTATTCCAACGTGTTAAAGGTGCCCTGAAAAGCGTTGGAATGAGCCAAAAAGACCTGGCCCAACACTTGGGTTTAGCCCAGGGCGTGGTGAGCCTGGCCTTGAATGGTGGCAATGAAAAAACCTTCCGGCGCATTATAGATATGTTGGAGCAGGAGCATGGCATCGATCCACAACAGCTTTTTGGAGAAGATGAGCGGGGCGATAAAATTATGATCGAACTGAAGGAGATAAAGGACGAGTTGAATGCCTTGCGGCAAGAAATTCGGGACTTGGGCAAGAAGATTGAAGGAGGGAATTAGGAATCCATGCAACATCTTCTTAGAGTACAAGCTCCCGCCACCGCAGG
>NZ_JBBAKG010000225.1:0-3287 GCF_040403615.1 Haliscomenobacter sp.
CTCTTACTCCTTCTTCTCCGTCTCAATCGCTGATCCGCTGATCAAATTTCCAAAAAACAAAGCATTCAAAAACAAGCGATTGGTGCCATACCAATGAGCGCGGAAGTTGGGATTGTCGGCCATGTAAATGACCCGACCTGCACCAGTACCACTTACCACAATACCAGCCGAATTCTTCACCAGATCGGTGTATTTTCGGTTCAGGTAGCCTGCCTGGAGTGGGTTTGCGGTATACACCAATGGAGATGCGTAGGGATTTTTGGATTTTTCCATAAACACTTCGCCATCGCGGAAAACCGAGATTTTACTGCGCTTGTACCCAAACGCTAGCGGGTGACTCAGGTCGAGTTCCGCTTCAAAAATTGTACCCGGGATTTCCTGAGCGCCGAGGTCGTCAGCGATTTCACCATAGGGACGGCGAAGCGGAGTGGCATCATTGGTCTTAGCCTCTTTCATTGCAACATAACCAATGCCCTGGCTTTTCAGCCAATTGACCGCTCTTTGGATGCCAATAATGGTACCACCAGCACTGACCCAATCTTTGAGTTTGCTTACTCCAGCAACATTGATGGTCTGGAAAGTACCATCCCCCAAAACGATTACATTGTAGCGGCTCAAATTTGAGCGGGCAATATCATCCGCTTCTACTTTGGAGATTACCATATCAAAACGGGTATCGAGCAAGTGCCAGGCTTCTCCCGCAGTGTTGGGGCTAGTCCCCTCCCCTATTACGAGCATTACTTTCGGTTGGCGCAAAGTCTGGAAGTTGTTGCTGCCCAGGTCAATGCCTTCAGTGGTGTATCCTGTACCAACGCCATCAATGCGGACATTGAATTCGCGTACGATTTCCGCAACCCACTGGTGAATTTCCGTTGGAGTCGCGCTTTGATTCTGGACAGGAATCATGATCGTTCCTGCTGCATACTTCTTGCCTTGCAAGGTAATGCCCGACATCCCCACTTTGGTACGCAGCCCTTTGCTTTGCAAAAACTGCAAGGCGCGAGGAGCGTAATAGTCTTCCCATTCCAGTATATACGCATAATTGCTCAGTGCAGGTGGGGTGATGGCGGCTCTTTCGGGCTTACTGCCTTCTACTTTGGCACCCAATATTTTGCCATCCGCTCCTTTTTTGGTCAATGCCGCATAGGGCAAATCAAAGGCCAGCGGCAATGCCCAACTGGAAATGTCGTAAAAAATACTGTCTTCAAAAGTAGTTGTGGTTTCAAAAATGCCCCGAATCAGGCGGTTTTGCTTTTGTTCCAAAGGCACCAAAAAGGCATGATTGGGTTCAAAAGTTTTGCCATCCACCGTTACTTTGCTGCCCAGGTTGTACACTTCAATGTCCTGACGAAGCAGAATTTCAACCAACCGATCAAGTCGAGCATGATCGAACGCATCGCCAAATACGTATCCCAAGCGGGCATCATTTTTGGCTTCCTGAATGCCACTTTGGAAAAAAGTCTTTTGATGCTCCAGCAATTCCTGCTTTAAATCTACTGCAGCCTTTTGGGTAGACAAAGCGGTACGCACCTGATTGCGTATGGTAAATGCAAACGTCAGCAACCCATTGGCACTTTCCTGCAAATGCCCACGGGAACTGGCCTGTTCAAACAAAATCCCGATGCAACCTTGCGCATCCGGGAAAGTTGAGCCTTTGCCATAATAGAAATCGTCATAACCTTCTTGCGAATAGTATAACGATCCGATTTCATCCAGGTATTTGACGTGGTACTGGCCAATTTTGATGGTCAACTCCTGGTTTTGTTTGGGCGTAATGGGGTTGACCCGAGTAGAAACCCCAGGCATAAAAAAGAACGAAGAATTGGTGCCCATTTCGTGGTGATCGGTCAGGATGTTGGGCATCCACTCATGAAAAATTTTTGCGCGTCCGCGCGATTCAGGATGTGCCCCGGAAAGCCAATCCCGATTGAGATCAAACCAATAATGGTTGAAACGCCCGCCTGGCCAGGCTTCGTTGTATTCCCGATCTTGAGGATCTCCAGTAAGGTGTCGGTTGCGGTGTTGATTGGCCCAACCTGAGAAGCGTTGAAACCCATCAGGATTGAATGCAGGGTCAAAAACAATGATGACATCATTCAATAATTTTTCGATCTCCGGGCCTTGGCCTGCGGCCAAATAATAAGCAACCAGTGGTGCGGCATTGCCCCCACTTGGTTCGTTGCCATGAATAGAAAATCCTTGATAAATGACCAGAGGAGTGTTTTTTAAATCTGCTTTATCCGCTTGCGCAGGGTTACTCACCATTAAATGTTTGGCTTTAAGATCGGCCAGGTTTTGGTGGTTCCGTTCTGAGGTGATGGCGATATATACCAGTGGACGGCCCTCATAGGTTCGGGCATATTCGGTCAGTTTGAAGCGAGGCGACAATTCTGCCAACTTGCGCATGTACGCCAATTGCTGATCGTGGCTGATGTGCCACTCACCGATCTGGTAGCCCAGGAATGCCTCCGGTGTAGGTATTTTGGCATCATAGGTGATTTCAGGTAAGTAATAAGACAATGGCTGTTTGGCCTGGGAATGCCCCAGATATGACCACAGCAGCCCCAGGATAAGTATCCACTTTTTGCTCATAATTTGGTTGTTTTGATGGATTGAGAGAAAAAAAGCGGCTAGTTTATCGCACATAAACTAACCGCTCCCAAAAACCAAAAATAACAAAACTCAAATGAGCAACATGGAATACTTATGCATAAACCTTTGTCGGTTTCAAAAACGAAGATGATAAACTGTTATCAGGCGACAGACAACTTGAGTCATCCAGGTTTGCAGTTTACTCAGCGGCTACTTTGGAACACAAAATTGAATTCGGATCAACCACAACTACCTGGCGCAACGCCCCGGAATTTTGTTTGATTTTCAGCACATAGCGGCCTTTGGGTAAGTCATTCAAGTTCAACTTCGCATTGAATCCATTGTGATCGTTGATCACTTGTTCGTGGTAAACTTCTAGGCCATCCAGGCTTTCCAGGGTGAGAACGGTCTTTTCTTTTTGCAGATTGGCCAAACGTACTACCAACGAGCGATCTTCTACCTTGGTGTTCATCAGTACATTCTCAATAAGAGGTGGATTGGTAGCCAGCAGTTGCAACATAGGCAGAGCTAGCGCTAAGGACAACAATAAACGCTTCATAACAACAGGTTTTGATGATAAAAAATGTGCAACGCCATGGGTGATTAGACGTTGCGGTGTCGGGTTAAAAACTTCTTAGTTTGACGCAAAAAATTACTTCCCGATTTTTTGAGAGGCTTTTGAATAGGAAGCTCAC
>NZ_JBBAKG010000226.1:0-3280 GCF_040403615.1 Haliscomenobacter sp.
ACCTTGCCAACATTTTCGGCCATGTACATTGGCTGCGGTGCAAAGGCATCAAGCAATCCAGCACCAAATCCACCACGCTCCATAACTTGCGGCACAACGCGCTCTGCAAGTCTCTCACCAGCCCTACCCAATTGCATTGCTGGCGCTTTCAATGCTCTGACGCCTGGCACTACATCAAGGGCAACACCAGCAGGGAATGTTACTTGTGCGGCATCAAATGCAGCTTTTCTTTTTGGATCAAAAACGCTGTACTGATCGGCAATGTCGTATGGTGTGCTTTGCAATAAACCGGCGCCAGCCCCATAGACTCTTGGATACTCATCGCGCAAGAAGTCCAACAATCCGCGAGTACCCTCTGCCGAGTAGTCTGCTGCGCCAAATGGGTCTTGGTAACCTGTTGCCATGTTTTATTGTCCTTGCTGGAATGCGCCTGGCACTCTTCCTGCCGCAATACCAGTCAAACTGTAAGGCACAGTCTTACCGGCAAACCGCGCAAAGTCGTTAATCTTTTGCTGCAATAACGCAAAAGCACTTTGATCCACCAATGCTCGGCGAACCAAGTTAGGGTCTTCAGATACAAGTATCTTCGCAACCATGTCACGCTGTGAATCAGTCAAGTTTTTATTCTTTTCAAAGGCAACCTTTTTCAAAATATTAACTGCTGATGTAGCCATAGTTATTGGGTTTGCCGTCATCACATTTGCAATTTCTTCGGCAGATATATTTGACCCTTGTCGAGCAGCCTGCAACAGAGTCGGCGCAGTTGCAGAACCGCCAATGATGTAGCTTTTAGCTGCTTGCGACTGAGCTGCTGTATTGATGCGCTGCAAGATGCCAGACAATTCATCTTGAGGATAAATAGTCCGCAAGATCAATCCCTCTTTAGTATTCTCATCTGACATTTTCCCCATCATTGATGTGCGAGTTCCACTCGTCATTCGGTTGCGGATGGCGTCCATTGTTCCTGCTCGAAATGCCGCCAAAGCACCAGGCTTTTGCGATAGTTCTTCAGTAAGAATAGCAACTTCATCGGGAGTTTTATTAAATACTATACGTCCCTCATCAAACGCTTCTTTTGCAGTACGGCGTGTGGCTGCTTGCACCCTTGTATTAGCTAATGCTGCTGATGATTTATCAAGAGAAGCACGCAATGCACCCTCAACTCCTTTAAGGGCCTCACCAACCGCACCTCGTCCAGATGAGTAAGCCTCATTTACAGACGTTTGAATTCCTCTGCGAATAATCTCAGCATCTTCTAATGTTGGCGTCCTGCTAAATACGACATCACTATTCTTGTCAAATGTAAAGAACGGCTTTTTGCCAGTCTCTGCTACATAGACTTCATTGATATTTTTTACAGATTGCGGCGATCTTTTGAGCGCATCAGTCACACTTTTGAGCAGATTGGCATCAATTACACCGCCAGTTCCAAAAGCGTTTTTATACGCCTCTTTTTCAACTTCCTTTGTGGCCTCATCAGATAATCTAAATCTACGCAATACATTTTCACTGCTCATTCTTGGACCAACAAAGCTAGGGTCAAGTTCGTTATACAGCTTCTTTTGTATGTCTGTCAGCACTTCAGTGCGTAACTGCTCTGGACGGCGTGTAAGGGATGACATCAGTGTCGTTGATGCCTTACCACCTTGAGAATATAAAAGTCGTACAGCAGACGCTAGTGTTGCGTTCTCTGCCATGATCTCACCGCGAGCAATCCGATCAATGATCTCATCTGTGGTGAGTCCAGTATCTCCAGCCAAACGCTGTAATTCAGTCTCAACTACTTTTGCGCCACGGCCACCAGCAAGACGGCGTGCAAAGTCTGTAACCTTGTCAACAAGCATCCCACCACCAGTAATCAGGCCTTTTACTGCTGGTGCAACGATAGCGCCTGTTGCAACGCCGCCTGGCACTTTTGATGCGCGGTCATAGATATCACCCTCACCAGATAAGAATCCTGTTAAACCACCATATGCGCCACCAAGCGCAGATGTTGCGGCCAATCCCCTGATAACAGGCGCAATTGACATTGCTGCTTGCGGTATGGTTGCAGGCGTAGCTGTACCACCAGTTCCTAATGTGACTGCTCCAGTTGCAAGCAGACCACCCAAACCCTCATACCCAAGAGACTCTAGTGGTGCTTGCTGTTGATAAGCTTTTGTCTTTGATCTGATGTCAGCTAATGCTGACTCATAATCTTCGCCAGCCATTGATCTTAAATAAGCCTCGGCCTCATCAGCACCAGTAAAGGTAGCTCCTTGGGCAATAGAACGTAGGCGCTGAGTGGGCGCTGGAGGTTCTATGGATACAGGGATTGGTCTTGTTGGCATTGGAGCTTGCTCTTGAGTAGGCAATCCCCCAGCGACTTGCTTTAATGCCTCAAGTTTTTCAGTTGATAATTTAGAGAAGTCACCCTTTTGGATGGCCTCCAACTCGTCATAACTAAACTGACCTAGTCCATCGCTCATCGTGGTCCTCCTGAACTGCGGCGTCTATCAAGCTCTTTCTGAATAGCATTTTGCAGTGTATTTGGCGCTGGTGCGCCATATGGTTGCACTTCATACATTGGTGCAATGGTGGAAAGACTTGGAATTGCTGTTGTAGCCTTATTCAATAAATCCTGATGTGACGAAATTCTTACCCTTGCAGATCGCTGTGCCGCCATAAGACCTTGCTGCAACTCTCCTGATGTCAGACTTTGATCTCCACCAGCAGCGCGGCGCAAGATTGCTCTTTCGCCCTCAGTTAATGCGCCTTGTCCACGCATCTGCGATGCGGCATCAAGTTCTTGCTGTGCGAGTCCTTGTACAACAGTAGCGGTATTTCTCAGAATTTGATCTGCATTAGCTCCACCAATATTCAATTGCTTTCCAATTCTTAGCAGAGTTGTTCTTGTATCTGCTGCTGGTCCAACAATTGCCGTATCAAGTGCAGGCAATATTCGATCAATATTTGAAAGTGTTGCATTGGCAGATTGAGCCATCATGCGTGATTCATCAAGGTTTTTCATTGCCTGAGTGGTAGCAAGTTCAACACCTTTTTTCTCTGCATTTTGTGTAACTGCAACATTAGTGGCAGATGATCTACGCAATGATTGCACATTCTCAAATGTGATTGGTGTATTTGTAGCTTGAAGAATTTGGATTTCACTTGGTAAAGCCTTTGGCTCATCAAGTTTCCTAAAATTCTCAAGTGTGATGGGCAGATTCAATGCATTTAAATACCTGATCTTTTCAGGATCAGCCTCTGGCTTATCAAGCAGACGAAAGTTTGCCAAAGT
>NZ_JBBAKG010000227.1:0-3259 GCF_040403615.1 Haliscomenobacter sp.
GGGGTAAACGTAAACGGCATCGCGCCAGGATACATTGCAACCGACAACACCGAGGCCTTGCGCAACGACCCCGTACGCAGCAAATCGATCCTGGATCGCATTCCTGCTGGCCGTTGGGGTGAACCCGCCGACTTCAAAGGGCCAGTGGTATTTCTGGCCTCTGATGCTGCTGACTACGTCAATGGTACCATTCTCACCGTTGATGGTGGCTGGATGGGCCGATAACACTAAATTTGATCAAACACTGCAAATCATAGCTATGCAAATCCGGAATGCAATCAGCCCCAAAGAAGGCGCAAGCCTCAACAGCCAGGAACTGCGCGACAATTTTTTGATCGAAAAAGTTTGTGCCCCAGGTGAAATCAATCTGGTGTATTCGCACTACGACCGTGTCATTGTTGGTGGCGTCTCCCCTATCGATTCTCCGTTGAAATTGCCAACTTATGGCATTTTGCGCAGCAATTATTTTCTGGAAAGAAGAGAGCTGGGGGCAATAAATGTAGGGGGTGCAGGACGCATCAAAGTCGGAGACGAAGTGTATGACTTGCCGTACATGTCTTGCCTGTATGTAGGCAAAGGCCACGAAAACGTGGTATTTGAAAGTGTAGATGCTCAAAACCCAGCACATTTTTACCTGCTGTCTTCCCCTGCGCACCAGAACTACCCTACCCGCCGTTTGCTCAAAGAAGAAGCTTCTCCGGTAGAAATGGGCGCCCCTGAAACCGCCAATAAACGCACCATCTACAAATACATTTACCTAGAAGGCATCCGCAGTTGCCAATTGGTGATGGGATTAACCGTATTGGCGTCAGGCAGCGTTTGGAATACCATGCCGCCCCATGTTCACGACCGCCGCATGGAAGCTTACTTTTATTTCAACGTAGCTGATAATCAGCGGGTATTGCACCTGATGGGCGAACCACAAGAAACCCGTCACCTGTGGGTTGCCAACCACCAGGCCATCATCTCTCCTCCCTGGTCGATCCATGCAGGAAGTGGTACCGCCAGCTATTCTTTTATTTGGGGCATGGCTGGAGAAAATCAGGAATACACCGATATGGATCCCCAACCAGTGGAAGTTTTGCGATAGCTAAGGAACTGAATCACCAGTACAACCAACTTTCAGACCAATTTCAACATTATGCCCAAAGTACTCCTGCTGTTGCTAACCAGAATCAACTTACTCAAAGGTCGCAGCTTTGGGGAAACTATGGTGCGCGACGACCAAATGGCGCTGGATTACCTATGTACCCGCCCTGAAGTAGATCCCGCCCGAATCGGCGCTATAGGCAATTGATTTTTGACGGGTCACGTTTACTAAACTTCTAAAGTTTAGTAAACGTCGATACGCAACGATTATAAATCATTTTTTCAGGCGGCCATACCCATTATTTTGAACGGTGTTTTACTTTCCCGCCGACTACAGTCATCAGCACCTTGGTGCCCAAAATTGCTTCATCCGGGCAGCTGCGCAAATCCTCGGACAGCACCACCAAATCAGCCAGTTTGCCTTTGCTCAAAGAGCCTTTGTCTTGCTCCTCAAAAGCGGCGTAGGCATTGGCCAGGGTGTAGGAATAGATCGCCTCTTTGCGGCTGATCTTTTGTTCCGGAAAAAAGATCATGCCATTATCGGCGCGGCGGCGCGTGACGGCGGCATAGAAAGAGCGCAGCGGATCGACATCTTCAACCGGAGCATCGGTGCCGTTGGTTACCACTGCACCAGCATCCAGTAAGGAGCGCCAGGCATATGCACCTTTGCGCGCACGCTCTTCTCCCAGGCGTTTGACCACAAACGGAGCATCCGAAGTACAATGCACTGCTTGCATGGCTGCAATCACCCCCAATTTTTTGAAGCGGGGAATATCGTCCGGGTCAAGGTGTTGAGCGTGTTCGATGCGCCAGCGCAGCGGTTTTTCAGCAGGATTTTTCTTTAGCTCGCCCTCGATGATGTCCAGACAAACCCGATTGGCCCGATCTCCTATGGCATGGATGCAGAGCTGTAGTTTGTGCTCACGTGCCATCTGGGCAATCTTTTTGACCTCTTCTATCGAGGTGGTATTCTGACCTTCAAAATCTGGTTTGTCTTGATAGGACTTAAGCAACCAAGCCCCAAATGAACCCAAGGCACCGTCCACTTCCGTCTTGATGCCGTTTACACTAAAGTAGCCGTTGCCCAAATTGATCCAGGGGAAACTTTGCAGCTTGCCTTCCATGTCTTTGGACGAGTGCCGGATCATGGCCCAAAGGCGCAAATCCAGCTTGCCTGCTTCGGCCAGCTCTTTGTACCAATCCAGTTCATTGAATTTTGAGCCAGCATCCTGGAAGGAAGTCACCCCTTTGGCGAGGCATTCCTTCTGCGCCAGCTCGATTCCTTTCAGCCATTGTTTCTTTTGTTCCTCTGGAGACAGCGTTTCCAGGTATTCCTGGTACACCTTATAAATGACTTTCATGGCCCGTTCTTCAAACACACCGATGGCCTTACCTGAATTGTCGCGCACGATTTCGCCTCCGAGGGGACTTGGCGTTTCAGCACTGACTCCGGCCATGTCCATGGCTTTGGCATTGGCAAACAGGGCATGTCCACTGGCATGACTGAGCAATACAGGGTTGTTCGGGGCTACTTTGCTCAATTCGTCGTGATAAGGATAGCCCAATACATTTTGGGCGGGAGTGGTCAGCCATTTTTCCTGGTGCCAGCCCCTACCGATGATCCATTCGCCAGGTTTGGCGGTTTTGGCGCGTTCGGCTACCATTTGGACAATTTCATCCCAGGTTTTGGATTGCAGGAAATTGAGGTTAATCAAGCTCTGACCTACGCCTGAAAAATGCCCATGCCCTTCGATAAAGCCAGGCATCACAAACTTATTCTCCAGGTCGATGACTTGGGTTTTTTCAGTCTTGAGCTTTTCGATGGCGTTGTTGCTCCCCACTGCAATGATTCTTTCTCCGGCAACTGCCAATGCTTCTGCTTGCGGATTTTTTTCATCAACAGTGCAAATTTTGCCATTGATGAAAATAGTATCTGCTGATTCCTTTTGTTGACACGCAAAAAAACTGCTGGATAAAAAGAAAACTGCAATGTAGACGAATGCAGTAGATCTGCATTTCTTGGTTAGGTTCAACATGCCTTGCATTTTTGATTTGAAAAGGGAAAATTAGCACTTAACATGACGCAAAAAATTACTTCCCGATTTTTTTAGCCGCTTTCGAATAGGAAGCTCACTTGAAATGAACCGTTCGACTTCCTATTCAAAACCCA
>NZ_JBBAKG010000228.1:0-3237 GCF_040403615.1 Haliscomenobacter sp.
TATGGTTTCCGTACTGGCCTTTTTTGCTTCACGTTGAACAATCCCTCAAAAATGGAAAAGCACTTTTACTTATTCATCAGTATTTGCTTGTTTATCGCTCATTCCACTGCCCAAACCACCATCTATGTCTCGCCATCAGGCAAAGATCAAAACGCTGGTACCCTGCAAACCCCGGTTGCCACGCTTGAAAAAGCCCTGAACCTGGCAGAAAACGCCAAAGCGCCAACCATTGGCATCCAATTGCTGACTGGCACTTATTACCTGAACAAAACGCTACTCATCAATGCTTCAAAATGGAGGGGCAAAACCTTGAACATCTCCAACTACAACTATGATTTGGTAACCCTCAGTGGAGGCAAAAGCGTAAAACTGCAATGGCAAAAAGCAAGCGGCAAGCTCTGGAAAGCCCATCTGGACAATCCAGCCTTTGAGCAGCTTTTTGTGAATGGAAAACAACAAATTTTAGCGCGCTATCCCAACTATACCGATACGGTGAAGGTCTTCAATGGTTTTGCCGCCGACGCCATCTCCCCAGAGCGAGTCAGCCGCTGGCAGAATCCCCAAAATGGCTTCATTCACGCCATGCATGAAGGACAGTGGGGCGGGTTTCAGTACCGCATCATTGGGAAGAAAGGAAACGAATTGCTCTTGGAAGGCGGCACCCAGAACAACCGCCCTTCGGGCATGCATGCCAGGTATCGTTTTGTCGAAAATATCTTTGAAGAACTGGATGCGCCAGGTGAATGGTACTTCAATACCGCAGAAAAAACCTTGTATTATTTTCCACCCGCAGGTCTTAATCTGGCCACTGCCATAATCGAGACTTCCAACCTCAAGCACCTGATTGAACTCAGGGGACAGGAAGATGCACCCCTCAAAAACGTCAGCATCACAGGCATTCATTTCGTCAATGCCGAGCGCACTTTTATGGAAAAATACGAGCCACTTTTGCGCAGTGATTGGTGCATTTATCGGGGTGCAGCGGTGGTATTTGAAAATACCGAAAACTGCACCATCGCTGACTGTACCTTCCGCAACCTGGGGGGCAATGCCGTTTTTGTGAATCGCTACAACCTTCAAGCCAATATTCGAGGTTGCCATTTTTATGACATCGGAGCCAGTGCCATTTGTGTTGTGGGCGATACTTCCGCAGTGCGCAGTGTGCCCAATCAGTATGCAAAGGTGACGCTACCCCAGCAAATGGACAAGGTACCCGGGCCTAAAAACCACCGATATCCCCGTCAATGCCTGATCGAAGACAACCTCATTCACCACATTGGGCGGGTAGAAAAACAAGTGGCTGGAGTAGAAATTCAGGTGGCTGCCCAGATCACCGTACGCCACAACAGTATTTATCAAGTGCCTCGTGCGGCCATCAATGTGGGCGATGGCGCTTTTGGGGGGCACCTCATTGAGTACAACGACGCTTTTGAAACCGTGCTGGAAACCAGTGACCACGGTGCATTCAACTCCTGGGGGCGCGATCGCTACTGGCATTTCAACAATGACAACAACATCCAAATGGCCTTGCTGGATGCGCAATACACCACCATAATCCGCAATAACCGCTTTCGCTGCGATCACGGCTGGGATGTAGACCTGGACGATGGCAGTTCCAATTACCACCTCTACAACAATGTTTTCCTGAAAGGTGGCTTGAAATTCCGCGAGGGCTATTTCCGGGTAGCCGAAAACAATATTTTCATCAACAACTCCTTGCATCCCCATGTCTGGTTCAAAAACAGCGGCGATGTGATCCAGCGCAATGTATTTATGCGGGCTTATTTCCCGATTGGCATCGATTTTTGGGGCAAAAGCATCAACTATAATTTCTTCAGCAATGCCTCTTATTTGGAAAAAGCGAAAAGCAATGGTACGGATTCCGAGAGTGTTGCCGGCGAGTTGCAATTTGTCAATCCTGGTGAGGCCGATTTCAGGTTGGTCAAGGGGAGTAAAGCTTTTGACATCGGCTTCGAAAACTTTCCAATGGATCGGTTTGGGGTGCAAAAACCTGCTTTGAAAAAAATTGCTGCGCAACCGCGTATCCCGGATTTGTTGTTTATTTCCAACGAAAAAACGCTCAAGGAGCTCAGTTGGCTGAACGCCAAAATCAAATCCGTCAACGGGCTAGGCGATCGCTCAGCATATGGATTACCCGATGAGAATGGGGTAATCGTTACCGCGCTATCCCCCCAATCTCCACTGGCCAAATCGAGAGTCCAAAAAGGGGATGTGATCCGCATGGCCAACGGAGAAGTCATCACACACGCAGAAGCATTGCTCCTGGTTTATGAAAAGGTGCTGTGGACAGGAAAATTGTCTATCCAAGTGATGCGCAATCAGGCCCTGCAAAATCTGGTGATTGACCTGGAGTAAAGACCATAAATTGGCAGCAAGCAGGATTGCTGGCTATTTTTGCCCCACTACTTTATGCAATTCCGCATTGGCAGCCCGAATTTTGCTGTGCCAAATGTCGTAGGTAAAGCAGGTTTTCCAGCCTTTGAAGTCGTAGTGCCACCACTCCCAGGTATAGATTTCGAAGCCGACCTTTTCGAGGGCATCGCGAAGGATTTTCCGGTTGGCGATGGCTTCAGGTGTAGTTTCCATGTAACTGTGAAAAGCACGGGGAGTGGTTTCGTCATAATCGGAAGGCATGGGCAGGGGCTTTCCAGTTTTGAGGTCGTACAAAGAAAGATCGATGGCCATGCCCCGATTGTGCTTCGAGCCCTTGTGCGGGTCAGCCACAAAGGTGGTGTCTTTGATGGTTTCATAAAAAATGACCGTCACCTCGTAGGGCCGATATCCATCGTAAAGCAGCAGGCCATAGCCCTGTTTTTTCAGGCTTTTGCTGGCTTTCTTAAGCGCCAGAGCGGCGGGTTTGCGCATGAATACATCTGCGGTGGGGTACAATGGCCGGTGTACGAGGTTCTCCGCCGTGGCATAAGTCACCTTGAATTGGGCATTGGGAATGAGTTTCCTCAAATCGAGCAATTCGTTGTTGGGATCAGCTTGCACGATCTTTTTGTAAATCTCCACGTCATTGACCACTGGTAGGCCGTACTTGCTTTTGGGCAAATCAAAGCTGGGCTGCTGCGCCATGCCGAGAAAAGGAAGCAAAAGCAGCAATAGGAGCAGTTGTTTCATGTTGTTTTTTTTGTTCCGGCGAAATTTAGAGATGCTATGTAACGCAGAAAAATTAACTTCCCGATTTTGGGTTTTGAATAGGAAGTCGAACGG
>NZ_JBBAKG010000229.1:0-3226 GCF_040403615.1 Haliscomenobacter sp.
GATTTTTTGGATTTGGCAAGTGATACTAAATCAAAATTATTTAACTTCATAACTGTCAACTAATGTATAAGCAAATTGAATTGATTAATTCGGTTAAGTCATTTGATTTGAGTGATGGTCTTTGCTACCTTAATTCAGAAGGTTGGATAATAAGCTCGAATACATATTTGGAGAAACTTGATGCTTTTGCAAGAATCAATGTTTTAAATAAACTGCTTTTTTGGCAAAGCCATTATGGTTATTTTCAGGTTTATGATCTTTCCAGTAAAAAAAATATTTATGCGTCTAAAAATAAAGTCAATGAAGTGTCAATTGGTATATTTCCTGAAATTTTACCTGAAAGTAAAATTATTGTCAATATAAAAGAGGAAACAAATAAGGCCGTTGGTGTTTTAAATTTATATTCAGGTGATATTGAAGTTGTCAATCTATCGGCAAGTAGATTTTATATTTTTTTAGCAGAGTATGAAATGTTAATATGTGTTTCTGAAGTTATCTCTGCCTACCATTATCCAGATCTTCGTGATTTGTGGACATACGCTCCGAAAGGATTTTATTATAATATGTTAAAGCACACACTTGTTGAAGAAGTACGCTTCATACTTGGCATAAGGAACTCTTTCCTTTGGGTGTCTTTATCATCGGGAAATATAGTTGGGTTGGACGTATTATCAGGTGTATATTGCAAAAATATAGGGCATAATGAAGTTTCAAAGGATATATTTCCCTATCTAAAGGAAGGAGACTCTGTTCCTCATGGCGATAAAATGCAATTAGATGTTACTTCTGGAGAACTGATAACCCTACGTAACAAGTATTATATATATGCTAATCTTAATGATTTAGAGCCTTGGTTAGATTATATAGATGTAAGCGATAGCATGGGTAAACATCAATTAGAATCAAGCTACCGCAATAACGTTTTTCCAATCGATGAAAACTACATCTACTTCTGCGACGACCGCCGGGGCAAAATCGGTGTTTTTGATCGCCACAAGCGCGAAGTAGTCTGGAGTTACGAACTAGAAATGGAGCGATCAGGCATTGCACAAATACTAGAAATGAAATACGCCAATGATCGTTGGTACATTTTAGATCGGAATGATACCCTTCATGTATTTGAGCGGATCAAAATCAATGAAACAAACCAACAAACCAAACCATGAAAAACCTCAACTCCTTCATTTTTTTCCTAATCCTCACACTGCACCTCGCCGCCCAAACCCCGGGCCAGGTGCTCGACCTCATTCCAGGCACGACATCTACGTTCAATGATGTTCAAGACGAACTCAAAATTGGGGTGGGCAACCGTGTATTGTTTGTGGTTTACCGCCAGTTCAAGTACGAGCTTTGGTCATCCGATGGCAGCGAGGCGGGCACCACCATGCTGATGGTGGGCACCAATGGGGAAGACTATCCCGTTTTTTTACCCTATGACAGCAAGCAAGTACTCTTTGTGGCCGATCGAAACAATGGGAGCCGCACCGGTGGCGAATTGTGGCTCACGGATGGCACTGCGGCCAATACCCGTAAGCTGTTCAGCAGCGCCAGCAAACCCATCCGCAAGGTAGTGGTACACCAGGGGCAGGTGTACTATGTGAGTGCATCGGCTTCCGAATTTTATGAGCAAACCGAACTCTGGAAATATGACCCCGTCACACAGTCCAACCAAATGCTAGGTCGCTACAAAGGCCCCGATGGCATTCTAGATCTTGTGTCCTTTTCTAATCAGCTCCTCCTGCTGGCCCAAAGTAAAGACAGCACCTACCAGCTCCTCAAATCGGATGGTACAGTTGCAGGTACCAAAGCTTACCATACCCTCAAAAACGATGGTGCACTTGGTGATTATCCATTTATGACCGTTGCGGGGCAGCGTGCATTTTTCTTTTTTCATGGATTCAATCAAGACCAATTGTACAGCACAGATGGTACTGCCGAAGGCACCATTCGTCTTGCGGCTTACGAGCCTGTCAATGCTGGTGAAATTCCCCGCAAAAAACGCGCACTGATAGGATGGCAAAACTTGTTTTTTTATCCTGCATGCAAGTTGGGTACATCATTTTGTACATACTTTGATTTTTTTGTATCAGACGGTACGGTTGCTGGAACCAAGCAGATCGACTTTAATGACCGGTACAATGAGGATGTCAATTACCTTGCTCCATACAAAGGAAAATTGTTTATGCACACCTCTCGACCCTCTGTGGTGCTGGCTACTGATGGTACTCTGGCAGGCACTACATACCCGATAGTTGACAATCGAATGACTTCGGATTTTTATGGCGGAGAATACCTTACTCTATTGCAAGACTCCCTGTATTACAGTGGCTACAGCGCCGAAGGAGGCAATGAATTGTACCGATCAAATGGTACTGCTGCGGGTACTCGTTTCATCGATGTCATACCCGGCAGCACCAGTGGCGAACCCGAACAATTGACGGCAGCAAGCAATCGACTATTCTTTACGGCCAATAGCAAAACGGCGGGCCGGGAATTATGGGTGTACGAAACCTCCAAAGCCATTACGAGCGTTCGGACGCCAACGGAGTTGCTGGTAGCCTTAAACTTATGGCCCAATCCAGCAAGCAGCAGCTTACAAATTCGAGCTGAATCACCGGAGCCATTGCGCAGATTGATCATTTACAATGCATTGGGTCAGCAGCAGTACCAGCGTAGTTTGGAGGGCAACTTTTTTGCTGAATCCATTGACTTGGCAGCTTGGCCTGCTGGCCTCTACACCCTGGAGCTTTGGAGTGCCCGCGGCAGCCGCAAGCTGGTCAAATGGAGCAAAATTAACTAACCGGATTCCAAAACACCCCCTCAAAAAAGAGCATCATGCGAACAAACCCTCTATTCCTTCTTGCTATAGCGGTATTCTCGATGTGGACTACGGCAGTGGCGGCACAAGACACCAGTAAGCAAGTGCGCTTGTTGGGCATTTATGCTCAGGGCAAGGCCCTGCTTAGGTGGGCTCCTACGGATTATCCCTCCTGGCAACGCGGGACAAAGCAAGGTTACCGCCTGGAGCGCTATACCCTTCAAAGCAATGGCGGCAGCTTGAGCAATGCACAGGTGCTGGCTTCGCGAGTGGTATTGTCTGCTCGATTGTTGCCCCTTTCGGCAAGCATCTTTGAACAAATGTCGGATACCAGCAATGCTGCCGGGGTAGCCGGAGCAGCCCTGTACGAAGACAGTGTACAAGTCACCGTCAACACGGGCGACCCCT
>NZ_JBBAKG010000230.1:0-1346 GCF_040403615.1 Haliscomenobacter sp.
CTGGAATCTTTGCGCAACATCCCGATCCCGGAAGAATGGCGCATGCCTTTGCGGCAAATGCTCCAAACCGCCGATTTGGTGAAATTTGCCAAAGCCCAGCCGCCCCTGAGTTTCCACCTGGAAGCGCTCAGCAGCGTCAAAACCTTTGTTGAACAAACCCATACCGGAACAGAACCAACAATTTAAGCGACTATGAAATTTCTGCATCCCTATTTTTTCTTGCTGCTCTTGTTGCTGCCCATCCTGGCCAGGTGGTATTGGCAACAGCAAAAGCAAAGGCACGCCGCAGTTACCCTGCCGAGCCTTCAGGGGATTGCGGGCATGGAAACGCTCAAAGCAAAATTGCGCCGTTGGCTGCCCATCATCCGCGCCCTGGGATTTATTGCATTGGTGGTAGCGCTGGCTCGCCCCCAATTGGTACTCAAAGAAGAAAAAATCAAAGCCGATGGCATCGACATCATGCTCTCGATGGACTTGTCGAGCAGTATGTTGGCTCAGGATTTTGAACCAAACCGACTGGAAGTCAGCAAAAAAGTGGCGATTGAGTTTGTCAAAGGCCGTCCCCACGACCGCATTGGCCTGGTCGTTTTTGCCGGCGAAGCCTTCACCCAATGCCCGCTGACCACCGATCACCGCATTGTAGAAACCTTTCTGGAACAGCTCCAGTGTGGCAACCTGGAGGATGGCACCGCCATCGGGATGGGCCTGGCCGGCGCCGTAAACCGCCTCAAGAAAAGCCCTGCCAAAAGCAAGGTCATCATCCTGCTTACCGATGGCGTCAACAACGTGGGCTACTTCAAGCCCCTCACTGCTGGAGAATTGGCCAAAGAATTGGGCATCAAGGTGTACGCCATTGGGGTAGGTACCATTGGCGAGGCCCTGACCCCCGTAAGTCGCCTCAGCGATGGCAGTTTTTTTCTGGATTATGCCCAGGTGGAAATTGACGAAGAGCTGCTGCGCGAAATTGCCCGTATGACGGGCGGGCAGTATTTTCGGGCAAAAAACAACCAGGATTTGCGCGAGATTTACAAAACCATCGACTTGCTTGAAAAAACGGAGATACAAGTTACCACCATCAAAAAATACAGTGAAGAGTTTCCGCGTTGGGCTTTATTGGGATTGTTATTTTTACTCGCCGAGTTTGTATTGAGACAAACCTGGCTGAGAAGTTTGCCATAATTATTGTTGCTTATGTTTCGATTCGAGCACCCTGTTTTCTTGTACGCTTTAGCGCTGCTGCCAGTCTTGATTGTCTTGGTGCTGGGGGCAAATTTTGCCCGAAAGAAGGCTTTGGCGCGCATGGGCAACCTGGACTTGATTCAGCGCCTGATGCCCGACCGTTCGCC
>NZ_JBBAKG010000230.1:1446-3159 GCF_040403615.1 Haliscomenobacter sp.
TGGGCGTGATCCTTTTTGCAGGAGAAGCCTATATGCAAGTACCCCTTACCACCGATTACGAAGCGGTAAGTCTGTTGCTCCAAAGTGCCAATCCCGATATGATCAGCAGCCAGGGTACCTCCATTGGTGAAGCCTTGGCCATTGCTCAACAGAATACTGCAAAAAGCAACGGCAACCGGGTTATTTTAATCATTACCGATGGCGAAGACCACGAAGCCAGAGCAGAAAGCCAGGCCCGCCAAGCTGCCCGTCAGGGCATGAAGATATTCACCATCGGCGTCGGTACGGAGGCTGGCGGCTTCGTACCTTATACAGATGCAAACGGGATGGCCGATTACAAACGAGATGAGCAGGGGAAACCCGTTACTTCCAAGCTCAACGCTGAAGTACTGCGCAAATTGGCCACCCTTGGCGGCGGTAGCTTTTTTCGCCTGAGTAGTCAAACCGATGCCTTGGCAGATGCCCTGTACGACAAACTGAACAAAGTAGAAAAACGGGAGTACGAACAGCGCGAAGTATCCGAATACCGCAGCCATTTTCAGCTTTTTTTGCTGCTGGGTATTGGATTTCTACTCGCAGAATTTTTGATGCATTACCGCCGTCCCGAAAAAACCTCCAAGGCGATCGCGTTGTTGAATAAAGGGCTAAAGACCGGATTATGAAAGCAGGATATCGTGAATGGGCTATGTTGATCTTGGTATTCGGTATTTGCCACGCGAATGGGCTAAATGCCCAAACGGCGCATTCCTTGCTGCGCAAAGGGGATCAAAACTACCTCGAAAAAAACTATGCCGATTCGGAAAGCAGCTACCGCAAAGCGCTCGAACGCAAAAACAACGCCAAGGGCCAGTACAACCTCGGCAATGCCATCTACCAACAAAAACGCTACCAGGAGGCCTTGACCAGGTACCAAAATGCGGCCAAAAAATCGACTGCTCCAACTGAAAAAGCAGCGGCTTACCACAACCTGGGCAATACTTATTTTCAACTCAATGAATTGAAGAAAAGTGTAGAGGCATACAAAGAAGCCTTGCGCTTGAATCCCAACGACAAGGAGACCAAGTTCAACCTCGCGCTGGCGCAACAACGCAAAAAACAGGAAGAACAAAAAAAACAACAGCGCCCTCAGGAAGGCGACAACCAAAATCAACCTCAAAATCAGCCTCCTCCTCCTTCCAACCAGGGCCAAAAACCCAACCAGGATCCGCAGCAAGGCCAGCAAGCACAAAAGAATCCAAGCCAAGGCAAGGAGCGTGAACCCCAAAGTCCGCCCCAAAACCTCAGCCAAAAAGAGGCCGAAAACTTGCTAAAAGTCATGGATGAAGAGGAGCGCAAAGTACAGGGCAAAATGAAAAAAGCCCAGGGAAGACCTAAATCCGGGAAAGACTGGTAAATTTAAGGGCTAAAGGATATTGAATACACCAACTTAAACTTTTCAATCATGCGCAATCTGATCTTGTTCTCGCTCGCATTGCTCAGCTGCAATGCAATGATGGCCCAAGAGAATGTACAATTCACCGTGACGGTTAGCACCGACTCGATCCTGTTGGGCAATGACATTAAAGTAAGTTTCAAACTTGAAAATGGGGAAGGCCGCAATTTTAGCGCGCCAGAATTTGAACCCCATTTTACCGTAATCAATGGCCCCAATACCTTCACCAGCATGTCCATGATGAATGGCAAGGTATCCCAAACCATTGAATACAGCTTTTA
>NZ_JBBAKG010000231.1:0-3153 GCF_040403615.1 Haliscomenobacter sp.
TATGATGAATCCCGCCGTGACCGAACCATTGCCAGCGCAGATCAGGAAGGTATAAAAATATTTTTACATGAAAATGACTGGAACCACTATGAGATTCGGTGTATTGGCCGGCGCATCGTGGTCCTGCTGAATGGGGTGCAAACCGTTGATTATACCGAACCAGAAAACGAGTTCCCCGCGGAGGGCAAGATCGCGCTTCAGATTCATGGAAATGGAAATGCAAAAGTGTCCTTTAAAAATATTTTCCTTCAAAAAGCTGAAAAACCATGAGCACCCATTATGCGTTTTTGTTTATGGTGGTCATTTATTACAATGAGTTTCATTTGAACAAAAAGATCTAGTATGCTTTCCTTTCTGAAAAATCACCCTTTTGCAGTTGAAGCCTATTTTGAAAGTTCTTTGGTGCTCACTTTTGCGGTTCCAAAAGAACAGTTGGAAAGCCTCATCCCACCCTGTCTGACATTGGACACCTTTGACGACAAATGGGCCTTTGTTGCTGTGGCTATGGTTCAAACCAAAGGCCTGCGGCCCCGTGGTTTTCCAAGATTTATGGGCAACGACTTTTTTCTCATTGGCTATCGGGTCTTTGTCCGGTACACCACCAATGCTGGAAAAAAACTAAGAGGCTTGTACATCCTCAAATCAGAAACCGACAAAAAGAGGATGGAATTAATGGGCAATATGTTTACCCATTACAACTACACTACAACTGACATCAGTAAAACAGAGAAAGGTGGAATACTTGAAATTCAATCCAATCGATCAGACTTCACCATCCGTTTGGATCAAGTCGAAGAAGCCCCTTTGCCTCCTCAGTCGCCATTCTCAGATTGGAAAGAAGCCAGGCGTTATGCTGGCCCCTTGCCTTTTACCTTTACCTACAACTCAGCTACCCAAGAGGTGTTGATCATTGAAGGTGTCAGACAAAACTGGACTCCCAAACCAATCCAAGTGCTGGATTACCATTTTTCCTTTTTAGATTCACTGCAACTGGAAAATCCCGTTTTAGCCAATGCCTTTGTCATTCGGGATATTCCTTACCTTTGGAAAAAAGGCAAAATAGAAAAATGGAAACCATGAGAAAACCTTTCCAAGGGCTGTTAAACATCGTGCGATTCAATTGGCATTTTTATGTTTTTGCTTTTGTATTGCTAGGGTCATTGTTGTTTGCAATTAACTTCCTTGAAAAACCCTTGCAGCCTTTTCTGCTGATCATTTGTATTTTGGCCGCGGCCTCTACCCTTGTTTCTTTATTGGTTTCATGGTACGTGTATGATCTATCTGGCCTTTATCATTTCAAATGGTTGAATCCACGAATTACTGACAGCACTATTGTAAACATCAATGCTGGATTTGACGAAACCAGTGCTTTGTTAAAAGCCAAATTTAACAATGCTGAATTGATGGTACTCGATTTTTACGACCCAGTAAAACACACCGAAGTTTCCATCAAAAGAGCAAGAAAAGCCTATCCCCCCTTTCCTGGCACCTTACAAGTTGAAACCAGTGACTTAAAATTGCTCAGTAATTCAGCGGCTAAAATATTCGTGATATTGTCCGCACACGAGATCCGGGATGTCAATGAAAGGGTTGTTTTTTTTGAGGAGCTGAAAAGAGTAATTCAACCGACTGGACAAATCTACGTTATCGAACATTTGCGAGATATTCCCAATTTTTTGGCATTCAACATTGGTTTTTTACATTTCCACTCCAAATCATCCTGGCTAAAAACTTTCCAGGGGGCAGGCCTTTACCTCATTGATGAATTAAAACTTACCTCATTTATTTCAATTTTTATCCTTGACAAAAATGGCAATACACCTTAAAATCATTGGCATACTATTGATGGCACTGGCTTTGCTCCACCTCATTTTTCCAAGGTATTTCAATTGGAAAAAAGAATTGCCCGCCTTGAGTTTGATCAACCGCCAAATGATGGTGGTGCATACGTTTTTTATCGCGTTAATGGTGTTTTTAATGGGATTGTTGTGCCTGACCTCGGCAAACGAACTGCTGGAAACAAGCCTTGGCAAAAAAATAGCCCTAGGACTTGGCGTATTCTGGACGATCCGGCTGTTGATTCAGTTTTTTGGCTACTCATCCGATCTTTGGAAAGGGAAGTCATTTGAAACCATTGCACACATTTTGTTTTCATTGCTTTGGATTTATGTAAGTATCGTCTTTTGGGTTACCCATTTCAATTGACCACAAAATCATTGCTTTTCACTTGAAACAAATACTCCTATGGCGTCTCACCCGTCACGGCCTTAAAGCACTTAAGTTGAAGGAATCGCTTCAGTTATTCCCCTCAACCAAGCCTCAATTTCCACATTCAACTCCGGCGGCGGTGGATCTTGCTTATAATCAATCGACAATTGGTACATGCTGCGCTCGTAAATCAAATCAAGTGCTTGCCTCAGATTGATTTGCACATCAGCGTCGGGATGTGCCAAAGGAATAGGAAGTACCGGGAGTGATTCTGGTAGATTGAAAGCCCATGCCTCCGTTTTTTGAGTGCCCGCCCGCATCAACAACACCAGGTAATCGGACTGAGGCAAACGAGGATGCACAAAAGGGCGTGTTCCCCGGCGCAAAAGATCAATTTCGAGCAGGTGTACCCCGCTGCGGTGCAAGTCCATGCGTTTTTCTTGATAGGCATCCAGTCCAGGTTTGCGCTTGTTGACTGGTGAGAGGATTTCAATCGCGGTGATCAGGCGATTTTTGGCCACATCCCGTATTTCTACAACCGGTATATTGATGCTGATGGCTTTATTGCTGGCTATGATGACCGTTGGTTCTGAAATTGGTACCACCTCGGTTGCTGCGCCATAAGCCACCATTGGCTCGCTGACAATTGAAGTACGGCGAAGTATCTCCACATCGGGATACATGATGCCGATTTCTGATTCGGGTGAAGAATCATCCACGGTGTACAATTCCAAGCGGGCTACGTATTTGGGTGCTATTTGTGGAGCAAGCTGAGCCTTGATGGCCGCTGCCAATTCATTGTGCACATCTGGCCACAAATAACCTTCCAGAAAAGGATCCATACCGGGAAATGGTGACTTCATTTGATCCGTCTTTTGAAGAAAAAGTTTCGTAAGTAACGCAGAAAAATTAACTTCCCGATTTTGGGTTTTGAATAGGAAGTCG
>NZ_JBBAKG010000232.1:0-3064 GCF_040403615.1 Haliscomenobacter sp.
AGATCAGCAGCGATGGCTTTGACTTCTGCTGTATCCCCTTTGTCCAATTCTTCTTCCATTTCGACCAGCATTTCTTCGCTTACCTCGGCAAAGTTGTTGACGAAGTTGAGGGGATTTTGAATCTCGTGGGCGATGCCAGCGGTGAGTTCTCCCAGGGAAGCGAGTTTTTCGGATTGGATGAGTTGGGCTTGGGTGGTTTGGAGGGTTTGCTTTTGCAATTGAATCTCATCTCTTTGTTTGGCCAAAAGGGCATTTGCTTTTTGCTTTTGGCGATTGTTTCTAAACAAGGCAATCGATAAAAGCACAAAGGTGGTGAGAATCCCCAAAAGGGTATTTTGCCTTATCGCATTCTGGTAGTCTTTTTTAGTTGCTGCCAAATCGCGAATGCGCTGTTGCTCTGCATAGACGACATTTTGGGTTTGGATTAATTTTTCCGTATTGTACAATCGATTGTTGGCGGCAATGAAATTTTTGTAATAGCCCATCGCAGCCTGAGGGTTTTTGGTCTCAAGTTCTTCAGCCAAAATCTGATTACCCGCTGCAATCATGGCATCATTGTTGAATAAAGCAGCCCCCTTGAGCCCCAGTTTGGCATAATGGATTGCGGAATCGCGATAGTTGCTTTGGTGAAATACCTTGGCTAACTCCAGGTGGTTTTCAACAGCAAAGAATTGATTATCGGTTGTTTGGGCAATAAATAAGGACGCATGAATTTTTTTTCTGGCTTCGGTATAATCCCCTCGCTTGGTGGCTAATTTTCCCAACTCCCGTTGTATATAGCCCTTTGGTCCCAATAAATTGTACTTATTGGCAGTTTTATCTGCTTTTTGCAAAAAATAAGTGGCAGAATCGAGCTTATCCAGATTTGCGTATGCTGTGCCTATTGTCTTGTAACTTATCCAATGGAAAACAGTCGGATCGGCTGTGCTAAACAGGGGATGATGATAAGCTTTCAATGACCATTCTAAGGCTTTTTCTGGCCGATTTTGATTTTCGTATGCCAATGCCATGATGTTAAACAGGGAAATGGTATAAACTGGAAATTTTGACTCACCTATTTCTAATGCTTTGAAGGTAAATTCCGTCGCTTGCTGCCACTTTCCCGTGATGGCGAATACAAAAGCCATGGCACGAAGACTGACCATCTCGCCAAACTGGTATTTTAAATGACGGGAGAGCAGAAGCGCCTCATTGCCATATTTTAAAGTCAATGGAGGATTGGTTGCAGTATATATTCTGGCCAGTTGCACCAGGTTTTTTACCTTGTTTGTATCAGCAGGGCTCTTGGCTAACACAGCAATCAGGCTATCGACGACTCTTGGGAGCGCCACAACTGTTTGACCCATTCCTTTTGAACAAAAAAACAAGCAGAACAGGATTAGAATACATAGTTGAGGTGCCTTTTGCTTCATTTTCATTGTTTTTGACTGATCATGCCATTGCCCTTGTTTATTGCAAAGTACCCATGAGTTTCATATCCGGTATAAAAGTAAAACTCCCCCCTTGTGCCTTTAATACTTTGATTTTGAAATATTTACTAGTTGTAGGCGGGAAAGGAAATTTTTGGTAAAGACCTTTTACATAAAGGTTCTGGACTTGGATGGTGGCTATTTTTTTAAATGCGCCATTGGGACTGTCACCTGCATAAAGCTCAATATTTTTTGGATTGTAATAATGTACTTTCTCGATCTTTACTTCAAACTGATCAAATGTAGCGGAAAGCCCGTTTCCAAAACCAAAGACCGCTTCACTAGGAACCTGATCCTGAAAGTAATTTATACTGTTCAGGACATTTTCCCAGTCAATTGCTGTAGCTGTTACGACCTCAGTACCCACTGTAAAGTCCAATAAATCCATCTTTTTGCCACGCAGGCTTTCGATGTATTCCCGTTTCAAGCCAGGGCTTTTTTCGAAGGCTTCTAAAATATACTTTTTGGCGTAACCCTCCTCGTCATTTTTGCGGTAGGCAAGCCCAAGTTCTAGCAAGAGTTTTGGAGCAGGAGCTACTTTGACCACTTCTTCCAGTTTATAAATTGCTTCTTGAAAATTGCCATTTTTAAGTTCTTCCCAGCCCGCTTCCAATTGTTTGCGCATACTGGGGTCAAAAGCTATGCGGACTGCATTGTCTTTTTTGGCCAGCAATTCAATGCTTGCGCGTACTTCGGATAAGGAAAACAACACATTTTCATTACCGGCAGCTAAATTAGTGAAGGCGTACCAACCACCAAAGCCCAAGATAGCCAGGATCACCACCAAAACAGAATACTGAAAAATACCCCAGCCTTTTCTGATTTTTGTAGTGATGATATTTCCGCTGCCTACCACCACATTTTCGGCTTGTCCGACCTGAATGTTATTGTCCCTGACGGTGTGATGATGGGCATTTTCAATTTGCTGGACGATGGCTGAGGTTTGTTCGTTGAGCAGATCGGTATTGATACCGTACAGGTTGATGGTGTGCCCTTCGCCCTCTATGTCCATGTCTTGCACCACATTCAAGATGCCCATGTTGATGCGGTTGGAAACCCGTTCTGCTTCTTCTGGGGCAATCGTTCCCTGTATTCGCTGTTTTTTAAGGTTTGTCCAGGCCGCTTTTAAGACCACAATTGCTTTTGACGTATTGGCGGAATGCTGATCGCGCTGTTCCATCAAGAGATTGAGCGCGGCTTCTGTTTCCCCGTTGGCAATTAGTTGTTTGTATTTTTCCATCTGTTTTTTTGATTAACGCTTTAAAAATAGAATGAACCTTAAATAGCTCCAAGCGCAGTTTTCCGAATGACCTAATCTGTCTTCCGAATGGTAAGGAATGGACGCCGAACGAAAATCTAAGCGTAGGAGCGGAGCGGCAAGCAAATGGCAATTGTGGTCTCAGTACCTTCTTGTGTACTCAGTTCCAAAGTCCCCCCATGCCCCTTGGTCACAATGTCATAGGCCAAACTTAGTCCCAAACCTGTGCCTTGCCCGGTAGGTTTGGTAGTGAAAAAGGGCTGGAAGATTTTGTCTTTGATGGCTTCAGGAATGCCGTGGCCATTGTCTTTGACGGTGATTTCGATGGCATTTTCGG
>NZ_JBBAKG010000233.1:0-3023 GCF_040403615.1 Haliscomenobacter sp.
GCAATGCTGGAACATTGGTTGGCAAACCCAGCGGAAGCCTCAAACTGGAAGCCTCGGGAGATGTTCAACTTTACAATACCGCAACGGGAACAGTAATTGTAGAAGGAGCTGCCACTTTTAGTGGTAGTGGCAAGGGTGCAGTAGTTAATGAGGGGTGGTACAAGCAACTTACCGGTACGCTCGAGCTTAATAATATAGGAGGTAGAGCGCTTATTACAAACTACAACTACATGGAACTGGATGTCAATTTAAGTATCAGAGATATTGATACTTTTATGGTCAATAGAGATACTTTGATTCTAGGCTCGAACATGTTGGCAAATGTTACTAATTTAAAGAGTTTTATTTATAATACTGGCTATCTGCTGAATCAGGCTGAGTTGCGTATAGAACAAATAGGAAATGCAGTTTTGATCAATAGTGGAAAATTTGTAAATGACCAGGGAGGCTCAATCTGGGCAAAATATTTGCCAGAATTTACTCCTTCTATCCAGAATCAGGCTGGTGGCAAATCTTTCAATTACGGAGATATCAGTTTATTCGATGGGATTGGGATAGGACTTGAGAATAAAGGATCCTGGAGGAACCTGGGTAAATTGAAAATGAGTAATCTTAATGGATTCAATAGCTTTAATGCCATTGTCAATTCCGATACCCTGATCAACGAAGGAATCATTGAATTGGATACCCTTAACAACGAAGGGATCGAAAACAGCAAGTATTTCCGCAATAGCCGCAATGGCAAAATTTACGCTGATTTTGTGGGCAACAATGGCATTCACAATACCGGAGATGCCTACAATTTTGGTCAAATCTGGATGGCCAGAGATACAGGCATCGGCAAAGCGGGCATTTACAACAACAAATTATTTGACAACTGTGGCTTGATCAACATTGGCAAAAAAGGTCCGCTCTATGGCGGTGGGATCGTCAATGATGCTGCAGGGGTATTCAACAACCGACCTACTGCACATATTGTAATCAAAAATGCTGATTCCACGGCTATTCTAAACAAAGGAACCGCTTTTACCAATGGACTTTGTGCGTTGATTGAGGTAGGTACTCCGATCGTAGATGTAAGCAATAGTTTTACGAACT
Organism: Haliscomenobacter sp.; assembly: GCF_040403615.1. NCBI lineage: Bacteria > Pseudomonadati > Bacteroidota > Saprospiria > Saprospirales > Haliscomenobacteraceae > Haliscomenobacter > Haliscomenobacter sp. The sequence goes on from NZ_JBBAKG010000233.1 coordinate 1,099, forward strand.
ACGGTATCATTGTACAAAATCAAGATACATCAGCAACACTTGTTGCAGACATTACCACGAATGCAGGAACCATTTACGACCTGGATCCCGAAAGTTTTAACATCACGAGCAATCCCGGATCTGTCTTGAATAGTTTGCCGATGGGAGGCGTGTCAGCGTCCAGCATCTCCTTCACTACATCCACACCTCAATTGTGTCCTGGTGAGACTGCCAAATTTGTGGTGGAGGCCACCTGCCCTGCCAGTCCTTTTGACCTCGTCATCGGCTATAACGGCAAAGATACGCTGGTTCAAAACTATACCAGTGGCGATACCATTAGAATAAAGGTATTAGCTGATGCTGATTTTGTTTTAAAGAGTGTAGATGTAGATGGCCAGGGGCAAGTAGAAAAGGATATTCCACCACTGAAAATCACCACTACAACACAAATCACCACTACCATCAACTTCCTGCCCTTCCTGTGCAAAGACTCCACGATCTTGCTAAGCAGCACAGTGACGGGTGGTACGGGCCCCTACACCTATAGCTGGACACAAACCGGCGGTGCTGGCAGCGTCCAAATGACGAACCACAACAATGGCACAGCCAGTGCCAAGGGACTGGGCTTTGGGGCAGCAACAATCAGTTTCAGTGCACAAGACGCCAATGGCTGTATATCGTCTCTATCGACGCGGAGCCTGACGGTAGTAGACTGTTCAACAACCATTTATAAGATCGACGATCCCTGTACGTGCAAAGGCAATAGCCTATTTGATGAAGAAGTAAGTGTGAGTTCTCCGTTTGCAGGCGAAACCTGGACGGTAGTCGCTGTTGCTTCTGCTCGCGTAGGCGGCGTAGCTCCGGGCAATGTGGCGGTAGGTAATACCCTCACTTACAACAATACGACGCAGAAATACGAAATTGTATTTGAGCATACGGATAGTTCTGGCTATACGATGACGGTAGAAGGGCCCAATGCCCTAGGCAGCCAGAGCAACGTTAGGCTGAGCGTAAACAACATCTGTTACTACCCCGATGTAGCGATCAATAACCTGCCTGTATTGGTATCACCCAATGCGGCACCATTTACAGTTACAGGCACAGCGGCCAACAACGCCGTTGGAACCGGTACTTTCAAACTGAATGGCAATACCCAAGCGGGTGCAGGAGCTTCCCCAACCAACCTGACGATCACCCCTGCGAATTTACCGCTGGGTATCAATACCTTGGAATACAGCTTCGACGCGGGAGCGGCGGGTTCAAAAAACCTGAATGATCCGGGCTGCGTTAAGGCCATCACGAAGACCTTCCAAGTAGCCAATTGCGGCTGCCAGGATGTAACGGTAAGCTTGGATGCGAACTGCCAATTCTTGTTGACTGGCAGCCTAGTCTCCGATGTGAATTGCGGCGGCGGCACGGTACGGGTCATGGACAACAATCCAAGCAACGGTGGCCTGATCGATTGCGCTGGGGTCTGGACCTACGGCTTGTTCGACGCCTTCGGCAACATCATTTGCTGGGGCAAAGTAACGGCAGAAGACAAAACAGCACCTGCGCTGATTTGTGCACCTGCCCCCATTACTTTGGATTGCTACGATGTGAACTACGTGTTGAACAATCGTTTGACGATTGGTAACGTAGGTGCAACCAGCTCTCCACGTCCTGCTGCAACTGGTAGCCAGACCATCAACAACGCTGAAGGTGTTGCTGGAACTGGTGACAATTGCCAATTGGGCTTGATCCCTCCAGGCCTGGCTTCTGACAACATCAAAAACCTGGGCTATGCTTACTTCAAAGACAACTGCTTCAACTGTGGTTGCCGCGTTACCCTGAAGTGGAGCGACAAAGTAATTTTCTACTCTTGTACCGATGTGGCGTTTACACGCGATGGCATCTACGCAAAAATCGAGCGCGAGTGGGTTGCTACTGATTGCAACGGCATGCGT
>NZ_JBBAKG010000234.1:0-3004 GCF_040403615.1 Haliscomenobacter sp.
AAGTTTTCCAAAGTGGGCATCTTTTCGGGGATGAACAATCTCACCGACCTCAGCATGCACCCGCAGTATGCTACCATGTTGGGATATACCCAAGCGGAACTCGAAAGCAATTTTGCGGAGGAACTAGTAGCCACAGCCACCCAACTCAACATTTCCCAAACCGAACTGCTCGACAAACTGCGCTGGTGGTACAATGGCTACCGGTTTCACCTAGACGCAGATCGCGTATACAATCCCGTTTCGGTGAATAACTTTTTTGACCGCAGGGAGTTTAAAAATTTCTGGTTCGAGACGGGTACCCCCAGCTTCCTCATCAATCTGCTCAAGCAAGAGGGCATCTACAATTTTACCAACGATCCTCAACCCGAACAGAGTTTTGATACATTTGATTTGGAAAATCTCAATGTATACGGCCTTTTGTATCAAACGGGCTACCTGACCATCAAGTCGCGCAATGCATTTGGCCTATATGAGCTTGACTACCCCAACCATGAAGTGGAACGCGCCATGAATGGCTATCTCTTGGAAGCCTTTGGTGGTCTGCGCTTTGGTGGAGGGCTCCCTCTGGTGTTCAAGTTGGAAACCATGTTCTGGAATCAGCAATTGGAAAAGGCCATGCAGGTGTTACAAGGCGTCTTCAAAGGCATCCCTTTCCAGTTGCATGAAACTTATCCCGAAAAGTTTTTTCACGCCGCGCTGCACTTGCTGTTCACCTACATGGGCATTCAGGTTCAGAGTGAGGTATGTATGGCCGATGGCCGTGCCGATGCGGTGATTGAAACGCCTACTCAGGTCTATCTTTTTGAATTCAAGTTGGATCAAAGCCCGGAGGTTGCCTTGCAGCAAATCCACCAAAAGCAGTATCATCAGGCTTTTTGGAACAAAGGAAAACCGGTCATTGGTGTAGGGGTGAATTTTTCATCTACCACTAAAAATATTGATGACTGGAAAGCAGAGAATTTTGCTTGAGCTTAATTGTTAAAACAAATCATCAGACCAAACGCCTCGACCCACAACAGAATTTAAACTTTTTTCCGCTCCCACATGGACAAGCCAAATTCCAAACCGACCATTTGGCCATGTCTTTATGTGTTTTCATCCCGGTTTTTTCCTTAAACATGACGTAGTGCCGAATGATGCGGTTGCGGTACTCCTTGTCTTGGATGCTTGTTTTGAACTGTTCGAGTAGCAATTCGCTGAATTCCGACTGTGGCTGGGTTGGATCCAGTGCTGGGCCTTTGAGCATGTCTACCATATCTTTTGGAAGTGAACGGCCCCAGTTCCTGTAAAAAGCCAAAGGTTCCCAACCATAGGAAATTGCAGCAAGGGAGTATTCAAAATTGGATTCAGGCGTAAAAACCTTGATAATCGTTCGGCGGCAATCGCAAGTTTTGTCCGTACAATACGTTTCAACGAAGCTGTACACCCCTTTGGGCAAACTCTGCTTTTGATCTACCACAATGATAGAGTGGGTTTCTTGTTCTGCTATTTTGGGCAATTCGTCGTAGAGGGCACTGTAAAACATAAGCATTAATTTGAGTCAATGATGGCCAAATTTAAATATTTTCGCTTATTTCCCAAGTGCAAACAGCGTCCGCAACTCCTGATTCGACAAATCTCCGATCCACTGCTCGCCGTTGGCCACGGTAAGATTGGCCAAGGCCTTTTTCTCCTGAATCATGGCATCGATGCGCTCCTCAAAAGTAGCAGTAGTAATGAAACGGTGGGCCACCACATTTTTGGTTTGCCCGATGCGGAAAGCGCGGTCAGTAGCCTGGGCCTCCACGGCGGGATTCCACCAAAGATCGTAATGAATGACCTGACTGGCCGCAGTAAGGTTTAGCCCGGTTCCTGCCGCTTTGAGAGACAAAATCATCAAGCGCAAACTGCGTTTTTGCTGAAAATCTTCCACCATTTTATCCCGATTGGGGCGCGAGGTGCCGCCATGCAGGTAGGGCACGGGCATGTCGAAAGCAGCTTCCAGGATTTTGACCAAAATATCGCCCATTTCTCTGAACTGGGTAAAAATTATTACCTTTTCGTCGTTGTCAAAAGCCTGGCTCACCAAATCGAGCAGCAAAGGACCCTTGCCACTGAGTTCGGCATCGGCCTTCCCTTTTTTGAGGTATTGGGTAGGGTGGTTGCAGATCTGCTTCAGCGCCATGATCAAAGTCAATACCAGCGCATTGCGGGCTTTGCCTTCGTTCGCCTCAATGTCGCGCATCGATTTTTCGACCATACTCTCGTACAGGGCAGCCTGTTGGGGTGTCAACTGGCAATACTGGTTGATTTCCAGCTTGTCGGGCAGATCGCTGATGATGCTTTTGTCGGTTTTGAGGCGGCGCATCACAAATGGGGCGGTCACTTTGTGGAAGCGTTGAAGCACCTTTTGATCGCGGTCGGCTTCAATCGGGATGGCATATTCATTTTTGAACTGTTTGCTGCTGCCCAGGTATCCCTTGTTGCTGAAATCAAAAATGCTCCAATACTCACTCAATCGGTTCTCCACGGGAGTACCACTCAGCGCCAGGTAGGAGCGGGCAGGAATACTTTTGACCGATTTACTTTGTTCTGCACTGGCGTTTTTGATGTTTTGGGCCTCGTCAATCACCAAACAGAGCCACTTTTCTTTACTCAAAATGGCCTTATCGGTACGCGTAGTGCCGTAAGTGGTGATGATGATTTCGGTTTGAGCCAGTTGTTTCAGTGCGCGGTTGGCGCCGTGAAAAATGCCCGTGCGCAATTGTGGCGCAAATTTGGCCAGTTCCCGTTCCCAGTTGCTCAACAAGGTAGTCGGCGCTACAATCAGTACCCGATTTTGGGGAGACAAATCCCCTTCATTTTTTAGTTGCAGCAAAAGGGTAATCACTTGGAGGGTTTTGCCCAAACCCATGTCGTCAGCCAGGATGCTGCCAAAACCCAGTTGCAGGTTTTTGTACAGCCAGGAGAAGCCCCGTTGTTGGTAAGGGCGCAGTTGGGCTTGCAAACCCTCGGGTGGCGGCAG
>NZ_JBBAKG010000235.1:0-2998 GCF_040403615.1 Haliscomenobacter sp.
GCACACAGTTGTCATCAATCTTGGCTCGACGACGTTGTGGCACCTGCAGCCAGTCAGAGTTTTTTACACTGTAGATACCCTGTGAGTGGTGTGCTTGATCCGCAGGTTGCACATACAGTTCTACATCGGCTCCGCCAATGCGAATGTTGTGCAACTCATTGAATGCATATTTTTTAGCATCAAACAGTTCTTTGTAAACAGGATCAGTGGGCATTTCTACCACTAGATGCAAGTCAATGTCTGACTTTACAGTATATGAGTATGCAGCATTTGATCCAGAAATTGTGATATCAACAATATCTAAATCGGGCACCCCCATGTATTCTTTAAATTCTTCAGCAATCAGAAGAAGCTTATCTCGAACCTCCGGTAGAAGATGCTCGTCCTTGCCCCATAGCGTTGGATTTAACCTGTGATGAAATTTTACAGCATCTGCAAGATTATAAGATTCTAACTGTTCAATGTTCATTTAACAATATCTTTATAAATATAAGTGTAGTTCGCGGAATTGACGTTCCCAACTACTCTACTGCTTGAAAGGAGCATCAGCAATGATATTTAGCAAAAACAATACGCCTTTGGGTTACTATGTATATGCGTACCTAACTGAACATAATATACCGTATTATATAGGCAAAGGCTCAAAAAAACGAGCCTGGCTCAAACATCCTAGTGAAACACAACCACCAAAAGATAACATTAGAATAATTATTCTTGAACATAATTTATCTGAGATTGGCGCTTTTGCATTGGAAAGACGATATATTCGATGGTATGGGCGGATAGATTTAAAAACTGGTGTTTTGCATAATTTAACTGATGGTGGCGAAGGCGCATCGGGTAAAATTCATTCACAAGCTACTAGAAAAAAAATGAGTCTGACAAGAAAAGGTCGACTACATTCTGAAGACCATTGTAATGCAATTAGTGCCGCATCTATTGGAAAAGCAGGCACTAATCTTGGAAAAAAATTTACTGATGAGCATAAAGCAAAAATGAGTGCTGCGCATTTGGGAAAAACTTTTTCCAAGGAATCTAGAGAAAAAATGAGTGCTGCAAAGAAAGGTCGTATTCCCTGGAACAAAGGAAAAATCTACAATTTTAAAAAAAGCCCCTAAGGGCTTTTTCTATTCAGCAGTAGCAGTTTCTTGCTTGGTTTTCTTTCGGCTGCTGGCAATGACCTTGGCTTCCACAGCCACTTCCGGCGCAGCCACCGGTGTTGCACTGGTATCCACGATTTGCGGCTGTGCTGCTGCCTGATTGCTCAGAGCCATTTGATGCAGATCTTGATAGAGTTTGTCCTGTGTTTGATAGTCAAACACATAGGTGCCTGTGTGCTTGAGCAACACACGCTTGTCCACCCAGACTTGTCCGCCAATATCACGCCAGTTTTCACAGAATGTCCAGTCTTCTGAGTAGTAGCGATTTTCACGCACTGCTGTGTCAAAGTAGGTTTTCATGTAGATATTCAACACAGGATCAAGTCCAATGTCATTGGTAAAGGATTTTACCGCAGGATGAGCATTGAGTTTGTCAAATACATCACGTTTGATCAGCAAGAAGCCTGTGCCAGTTTTGGTAACTTCGATCAGGCCCGATGGATCGTTTTGATCAGCATCAGGAATACCGTTCACACACCACTTGATTGGCAGGCTCTTCATGGGATACAGGCCACCTATGACGTCTTTTTGTGCATTCAACATCACCAACAGGTGCCAGGGTTCCCAGCCAATGTCAGCATCGATAAACATCAGGTGTGTGGATTCTTTGGTGTGCAGGAACTTGGCAGTGAGAGTGTTTCTGGCACGGCTGATCAGGCTTTCATTGGTCATTGTTTCCACGGTCCAGTCAATGCCAAGTTGTCTTGCAACATTGGCCCACTTGATAAAGCTCATGAATGTGCTTTCAGTCAACTGACCACCATAGCAGGGCATGCATATGTGGACTCGGGTGGTTTTCAAGTAATCAATGTTGACTTGAATGCTTTGTTGCCCACCATTTTGGTCCACAGGTGATGCGTTCTGATAAGGTAATTGTTGTTCGTCTGCCATTTGTTACTCCGTAAAATAGTATTTCTATTTACAGAGTATAGCAGGCCACCAGATTTTTTTCTACCTGGATTCGTCCAGATAATCTGCAGAATTGTTGGCTTGTTGTTTTAAAGATTGAATCTTTGTTTTCAAGTCAGCAATCTCTGCGGCCATGCGGTGAATCTTTTGATCCATAGCATGATCATCCACGTTGCTGTGCATGAGACTGCGTTGTACCCACTTGTCAAATGCTGATTCAGGGTCTGCTGCTAGATTGGGATAGTGGCGTTTGGCATAGGTCTTGATGGCATTTAGTTCAGAGTCGTTGGATTGATTGCCAGCTTCGTTGACCATCTCTGCACCCATGGCAGTATCCAGCATGTTGACCACGGTAGCAGCCAACTTGGGATTGTTTTGTGTAGCAGGATACAGGCTCATCACAAGGGCTGACTTGCGTTTAGGACTGAGAGTGGGCCATGCCGATCGTATTTCAGTAGCCGATGTCATGCCGGGCCCAAACTCCACTGTGGGCAAGTAGGCCATGTAGGCATGCTGAGTCATTGGAGCCATATCATCACTGATGGGCTGCAGATATGCAGGCGTGCCATCTTTCTTGATACCACCAGCCACAGGAGGTTTGGCAGCGTCCTTTTCACTGCGAACAAAGATCAACTGTGTGTCTGCAGGATTGTAGTTCTTGGTAATCTCATCTGCACGGAATGGGCTTTTGACCTGATAGAACTTTCCGGGAGGAACACCGGCTAGTTGTGCTAGTTTTTCTTTGAGTTTGAACGGGAATGGACGAGCAGAAGTGTCGTTGGTGGCAGCTACCTTGACATCGGCACCAGGAAAAGCCTGCTCAGCAGATTGATACAGTGCTAGATGGCCTGCGTGAAAAGGGTGAAATCCACCGGGCATGATGACTAATTGTTTCATACCTGGTATTTAGCTTTACATGTGCTCTAGTA
>NZ_JBBAKG010000236.1:0-2972 GCF_040403615.1 Haliscomenobacter sp.
GGATGACCTCGTGCGGTGCTAAATCCTTGTGGATGCTTTTCCACAAACGAATGTAGGAGCTTCCCGAAAACAAGATGGCTTTGGAAGAATATTTTTCGGTTTGATCGAGTCGCTCAAAATCCAGAATGTCTTTTTCGTACCGAAAAACGGTAGGTGTTTTGGTGTCGCGGTTCAGTTGAATATAGAGCCACAAACCGATTTCATCTAGCGCTTCGGTTTGTTTGGTTTTGTCGTTGTCCAGCGTATGCCCGGTATTTTCGAATACCTTCAAACCTGTGGAAATGCCTAAGGAAAGCGCCCGCTCAAACAGCACATTGCTGCCGTATTTGAAGCGGTGGTAATCAAAGGTCGAATCGAATGGTACGATTTTGTCGGCAGTGCCGTGTACGTTGAATACGGGTACATCGCCAGCATCGATCCAGCGGAAATCGATCATTGCACCCCAACAGTTGACCACGGCTTTTACCCGCGAGGAAAAACCAGGGTTGCCGCTGTTGCCTTCCAGTGATCCTAATTTGGCGACGTCAACCCAGGCAGGGACTTCATGCTGATCCAGGTACGCCATTTGTAAGGCCGTCATGCCTCCAGCCGAGCCGCCCATGATGAAAATTTGGGTAGTATCGATGCCGTATTGCGCCGCATTTTTTCTAAAAAACCGCACGGCGGCTTTGGCGTCTTGCACCGCGCGGTACATGGCTTCAACGTAATTGGTATCGTTTGGGGGCGCAGCGACCCCGAGGCGGTAATTGATAGAGCTGCACACATATCCCCTTTGCGCCAGCCCCTTGCTAAACAACAATGGATAACCACTGGCTTTGTCGCCAGTTTGGAATCCACCGCCGTGTACAAAAACCACCAGGGGGCGTTTTTTCAAGGTATCAGCGGTGGGCGCGTAGATGTCCAAGAGTAGTTTTTCGGCTTCGCCCTTCAGGTTAATGGCTTCCCCGTATTGGATGTTCATAAAGGAGTCGATGGCCGAAAATACCGGGAATTTGAAGCGAGGCAGGTTTTGAGCAGTCGCCCAATTGCAGGTAAAAAGCAGCAATAAAGAGAGTATCTTGAATTTCAGGGTATTCATTTGATGGGAATTTCAGGTGCAAAATACCGGTTGTACAACGGTGATTTGGGGCTTAAACCTTCCAAATTCAGAATCTCCACTTTGCGGAAATCGATTGGCTGGCCTTCGCTTTGTAAGGCGATGTACCCTTCCTTGAGCAATTTCCCATCCACTTTAATGTTCGGATCGTAGCCATTTGCCACGCCACCGCCAATTTGAGGTTTGGAGTATTGCAGCACTTTTTCGCCATCGATGATGTGGGTGATCAAGGAATCCCCCAATACGATCAGTTCGGCGCGTACCCATTCGTCTTTGCCGTAGGTTTTGGAACTGGACTCAATGCAGTGCCGGGGGTCTTTTTTGCCCTGAAAAATCACATCCGTACCCGGCGAACACATGTTGCCGGTAGGGCGGGGTTTGCCATCGCCCAATCCGGCCAGGAACTGCATCTCCACCGAAATAGGCCAGTCTTGCTCTTTGGGCATGGTGCGCGGGTCTTGGGAGTGAAACATCACGCCACTGTTGAGCTGGGTATAGCTGGGTGCATCCTTGCGCCACTCGTCGGCAAAACGGTATTCGACGACCAGGTGGTAATGCGAAAAGGGCTGCTTGTAATACAGGTGTCCGTAGCGGTTGTTGAATTTGTCGTACTGGTCATAGCGCACTTTGATCATGCCATCTTCCACCCGGAAAGTGTTGCCGTAATTGTCGCCCACTTCGTGGTGGAATATTTTGACGATCCAATCCTTGGTGTTTTTGCCGTTGAAGAGGGAGACCCAGCCTTTTTCTCCGGCGGCTTTTTGGGTGGTCGAGCAGCTGGAAAAAGCCAAAAGTAGGACCAAGAGGCTGCATGAACCTGAAATCTTGATCAGTGTAGGTGTTTTTAGCATGGTTGCGAACTTTTTTACAAATCTAGTGCATTAACTGATATGTTGAACTTAGCTAAAGCCGCAGTTGTATTGTCCTTCATGCTTGGCATTGCATGCCGAATTAAGGTATGGATTGGTCAATTCTTTAAAAGGTCAATCAGATTATTTTTAGCTTCACTTGAAATATTTTTTCAATAAGTTTTAATAAAGCTGCCGTATTATTGATTTTATTTTGATGGATTGATTTTAGCACATTAAAAAATGCTTCATCACCAATCGTGTTCCTGAAATTGACTAACGCAACTGGTGCCTTTCGATAAAGTATCATTGAGGCACTATTGTCGTTTCTATCCATTTCCCAAACTGGAGCAACTTTTTTTGACATTTCTTTGTAATTTTTCACTTCATTTAGGTAAGCAGAGTCGCTAATAAATTTTTGAATAAATAAAAGCGTACTAAATTCTGCAAATCCTTCATTCAGCCAATCCTCCCAAGTGTCATCACTTGCTTTGTTCCACCAAAAATGGGCAACTTCATGACTTATTGTTTTATTAATATCAAATGAGCTTTCTCCTTTGGTTTGCATATAAATCAAATCTTTCCTCGCAAAAGCATTTCCACCTTTAAAAGGCGTTGCAATTATTGTAAGATTCCCTTTTTCAACTTCTCCATATATTGTTTTGTAAAAATTATAGGCTTGAATAGTGCTGGCGATGATTGAGTCGGCTTTTGCTTCGGTAAAGCCAATATAACTCATTGTAATATTGGCATCATTATCTTTAAATTTTTTGGTTTTCATAGTATTTGATGCAACCAGAACAATATCAGATGTTTGAGAGGATTGCACTAGTTTCCATTTCCTATTTTGATAACTGACTTCGCCTGCACCTGATACAATAAAAGGTTTTGGTATAGAAACTGTTACTGAATAATTAAACTTGCCCCAATCAAAATTTACTGGATACCACGAGCTGTAGGATGCTAACGCAATCCATTCATTTGTAAATGAACTGGTATTGTGTTTTAATTCCATTAGTGATACTATA
>NZ_JBBAKG010000237.1:0-2956 GCF_040403615.1 Haliscomenobacter sp.
GTGGGTATTTTGAGTGCAAAAACACCAAACAGGTCGTACCTACGGCACTCCATTTAAAACACCAAACATTCCATCGGCGGGTTGACACCCACTGCTACAATTGCCCCGTCGCTACGCGACTGGTTTTTCGGGAACCTAAAAGTTTGTCCAACTTATTTGACATTTGATTTGCATCAAAAGCAAAATCATGGAACTATTTGTGTCTAAAATACATTAATGCACCAAATTAACACACCATTTATCTGAACCTATTTATAAACCAACTTAATACCATAACTTATGGGACAGTACATTTCCACTGGTCTGATTCATGAATTCCGTGCCGACCGCAAAAACGTAGAAAAGTTAGATGTCGACCCAATCATTGCTGCGCGCAAGGTAAGCGAAGCATTTGTAGCTAATTCCTCCAGTTTTGAATGTGTCATCGAAGATGATGAATATTTATGGAGGCTTCATGGAAAAATAGTTGAGGACCAGATGACCAAGTTTCTGGAAGAATATTACGCCGATTTGTATGACAAAGCGTCTTCAGGCTATAAACAACATTGCCAACCCGTTTTGGATCATTTAAACCATTTAAGCTCTGCGGATGAATATTGGGATTGGGCAGATGAAGACGGTGAATATTGCTTTTGCCTGTGCGATTCCAATTATTCAAAAATCAAAATTGATCACCAAGAGTTAGGTATTCGATTTACCCCCATTCGCCTAAGTTTGGAAGGCAAAGTTTTGGTCGAGGACTTTGATTTGCATCAAGCGCTTTTTCAACGTGCCCTGCGGCGAGCTTACTCAGACAATCCTTTTGGAGGCGCTTTGACGGTTAGAATTCTTGGGTAATCTTGAATTTATCGAATGCTCCAAGGCAAATGCATTAAAATTGTTGTCGCAATGCATTGTTTTACTTATACTTATTAACCCCCATCCCCTAAAGGGGAGACCAGCTTACGTTAGGTAAATATTTTACCTTTCTTTGAGCAAAAGTAAGATTTTTTCTTACCTGAAATGTACTCCCCTTTCAGGCAGGGTCGATTAGTTCTATTATTCTGTGCGACGGAAGCCCCGCTAGGGGCGTGATATGGGTAGAATACAAACAACCCCGTTGTTTTTCAGAGTCCCGTAGGGACGAAATATGGGTATTTTGAGGGCAAAAATACCCACATCACGTCCCTACGGGACTTCGGAAACATCGAGAATCACCATTTGTTACCCATATTTCGCCCCTAACAGGGCTTCTTGCCATGCTTAAGCCAGAACCAATCGACCCTGCCTTTCAGGGATCGGGGGTTCTTAAATTCAGCTATAAACATTGCATAGTTTTGAAAATCAAAACCTTGTAGAGATTGTCCAGGCAATTTGTTTTGATGTTTTAATGCGTTTGCACTGCCCCCAACCCCCTGTAAGCAGCAGTCGATTGGTTCTATTCATAAATCCAGCTAAGCCGACAAATCGCGTAGCGATGACTCAATTGTAGCGGCGGGTGTCAGCCCGCCGTCATTGGTGCAACGTGGTGGTGGGAGTGCCGTAGGTACGACCCATTTTGAACCAAACAGGTCGTACCTACGGCACTCCATTCAAAACACCAAACATTCCATCGGCGGGTTGACACCCACTGCTACAATTGCCCCGTCGCTACGCGACTGGTTTTTCGGGAACCTAAAAGTTTGTCCAGCTTATTTGGTATTTGATTTGCATCAAAATAAAAAAATTATTTTGTTTTTATTTTTTTATTAAAAAACAATTAATATCTTTATTGTACAAACCAAATGCATGAACGTTCCTAAAGATACACTCTGGAAAAGCATCATCGAAACCCTCATCGATGACTTTCTTCGGTATTTCTTCCCAGATTATGTGAATCAAATCGACTTTGATCGCGGCTTTGAGTTTTTGGATACCGAACTTCAAAAACTGATTCCAGACAACCCAGGCAAAAGACGCCACGCCGATAAGCTTATCAAAGTATGGTTACTGAGCGGAGTCGAAATGGGTTACTGAGCGGAGTCGAAGTAGGGTTTTTAATCCATGTGGAAGTTCAAGGCTATCAAGATGCCCTGTTTGCACAACGCATGTTTGAATGCATTTACCGCATTCGGGAAAAATTTCAGCGCCCCGTAACCGGATTGGCCATTTATACCGATTGGGACCGAACCTATCATCTTAAGGAGTATAAAGATGTTTTTCTGGGTTCGGAAGTGACCTACAAATTCAATACCTATGTGCTGCTCGATCACCCTCCCTCCGAATTGGCCAAGGATACCAACCCTTTTGCTGCTGTGATGGAAGCCGCATGGCAATTCCTGAAAAAACCCAAAGATCAACAAAAGCTGGCACAGCTAAAACTCGATATGATCCGACGCTTGCTCAAGCGCAATCTCCCCAAAGACCACATTAAGTTCATTATATGGTTCATTTCCCTCTATGTCGACTTTGACAATTCAGAAATAAAAACTAAATTTGAACAGGATTTATTAGTCATCACCAAAGCAACTCAACCAATGGGATTCGAACAAGCCATCCAGGAAGAATTTAAAAAACAGGGCATCGAACAAGGTCTTGAACAAGGCATCGAAATCGGCGAAGCCAAGCGTGATGAAGAACTCCTCAACCATGCTGTGCCTGAAATGCTACAACTAGGGTTAGATGCAGAAAAAATTGCCATGATCCTCAATCTGCCCTTGGAAAGCGTACAAGCAGCTATCGAACGTGCCGCCCAAGATTCAAACAACATACCCAACCAAAACTGACACCGCCTCTACAGCCGTGCTGAACCCACATTTTTTTTAAACCGAGTAAACGAGTTGACGCGGAGTTGCGCGGTTAAATAAAAGCGTGCGGAAATAAGCCACTTTGCAGCAGCGTAAACAACGCAAAAGCGACACCAATGGGAACGCGGATGACGCAGATTCAGCGGATTTCCGCAGATCAAATCCGTGTAAAGGTGGGAGTGCTCAGGTTT
>NZ_JBBAKG010000238.1:0-2956 GCF_040403615.1 Haliscomenobacter sp.
ACAATAAAGATATTAATTGTTTTCAAATAAAAAAATTAAAAGTTTATTTATTTTATTCATTAAAACTATTTATTTTTACGCCATACAAAGTAAACATGGCGAACAACTACGACCGGATTTTTAAAGAAAACATCGAATCCATGCTATTGCCCCTGCTGGAAAAGGTATTGGGGCTTATCCCTCCCAAGCTTGTACCGATTGATGCCAAAATGCAAATGACCCACGAGTCAGAAATGGACAACATTCGGCGGGTGGTACATGAGGAAGATGCGGCATTGGATTATGGTTTAACAATTGCTAATTTTATCACGTTTAAGAAAGATGGAAATCATTGTTCAAACTCAAGTCGAAGCCATGACCATTCATTATGACATCGAAACTGATGGCCTTTACTTGCAAGGTATCGAAAAAGGTATCGAAGAAGGTATCGAAGAAGGCGCCGCGATCAAGGAACGAGCTTTTGTCCAAACGCTCTGGTCACTCCAGGAATTTTCGCTGGAGCGCATTGCCCTGATGTCGGGAGCTACTCTGGAGCGCGTGACCCAAGTCATTATGGCGCATTTGCAAGCTGAGGGCTTTAGCGAAGTTGAAGCCGAGCAGAGTCTTGAAACTTACCGTGCCAAATTTATTTAGCGGTACCTGTGCTGCCTACCAAACGCCATTTAGCCTTTGATAGCATGAACTTAATGCTCCAAGTATGAAGTATCCGAGTAGACTTGATCCAAAGTGAAGATCATCGTCGGTGGGATAGTCAAGAGCTTATCGCTTTATTCACGCTTTTTAATTTTGACGTACTGCACCCTGATCCCACTGTTCTTTTGTTCCATGCTGGTCACCTGACTATTGCCGAGCTTAATGTAACAGAGGGCTGGTGCAGGTTTGATTATCCAAATTTTAGTGCAATGTAGCTTTAGTACGAGACACTATTTCAGGTAAGGATTTAGAATCCAATATGGAAAATTTTTTCCACTAAGAGAGTCGTTTATTGCGTTTTTGGAAATTTTTTTCCATTAAACGAGTGTTTCTGGAAATTTTTTTCCACTAATTACTTTGCCAAATGTTTTTAAACTCCTATTTGGATTATGTTGATTTGAACTTCAAAAAAGTTTATTTTTGTTTGTTGATCAAATTGAAGTACTCATGATTACAATTACGAAGGAAGCATACATCGAGGGAGTCAATCCAAGTATATCATTGTCTGATGTGCCTGAAGGAAATTATGAAATTGTCATCGTATTACAGCCGTTGAAGGCCGCAAAAAGACGCTCTGCGGGGTTTAGTAAGGCATCGTTTACCATGACGGAAGATTTTAATGAGCCTCTAGAGGATTTTAATGATTACATGTAATGAAGGTGCTCATAGATACCCAATCCATCATTAGCAGCGATGAGGCTTTTGATTCCTATCCTATTACCCGGATTTGGAAATAACCTAGGAAGGCGGTAGTGGGGAGATCAAATTGACAAAAACTCCTCTATGTGGGTTATCCAATTCGATAATTTTTCGTAAATTCTCCTATCTTAGTCAAGTACAATACCGTTCATGCCCACTTTCTTTAACATTGATCATGAGCAAAACCACTAAAATACCACGCATCATTAAGCTCAGTGCGATCCAGGGCTGGCGGGTCTATGTTGCCTTCAGCAATGGGGAGCATCGGGTGATCGATTTTGAGCAGTTTTTCAGGAAACATCATTTTGCCGCTGATCCATTGCGGCGTCGCTTATTGGATGAAGCGGTGTTTCAAGGGCTGAATTTATATGAAGGCACATTGCGTTGGCCAATGGTGCTTGACAAAATTGAATTGAGCAACGGAATGGTTTTTGAGGTACCATTTGATCTTGATCCATTGGTGCTGTATGAAAACAGTGAACCTGATCTGGAGCGGAATCAAGGAGTGAAGATTGGTACTTTGCTGCGGCAAGCCAGAAAAGAGGCTGGTTTAACCCAAGAGGAGCTGGCCATAAAGAGCGGCACCACCAAGCATTACATTTCTCGCCTTGAAAACAACCACGCAGACATTGAGTTGGGAACCTTGCAGAAGATTGTCGAAATTGGATTGGGCAAGCAGCTGGAAGTACAGGTGAGGTAGCTATTGGTTTATTCCGGCCATTGCCATCAAATAAATTATGGCTACAAATCCCTATATTTGCACTATGGCTAGATTGAATTATCCGATTGGCATCCAGGATTTTCGAGAAATCCGCACGAAGGGGTACCATTACTTCGATAAAACTGCGTTCATCCATCGCATATTGACGGAAGGGAAGCACTATTTCCTATCCCGTCCACGGCGTTTTGGCAAATCTGTGTTGGTTTCCACCATCAAGGAGATTTTCAGTGGTAGCCGAGAATTATTTGAGGATTTGTGGATAGAAAAAAACTGGGATTGGAGCAAGCAGCATCCAGTAGTACACCTGCTTTTCAGTTCCATAAATTATCAAAAACGGGGTTTGGCTGCGGCCTTATCTAAGGAAATAGAAGCCATCGCCACTGGTTTTTCCATTCTGCTGGACAACCAGGAATTGAAAGACCAGTTTCGCGAATTATTGCAAAAATTAGCCCATACCCAAGGCCGCGTGGTATTGCTGATCGACGAATACGACAAACCCATCATCGACTACCTGGAAACTCCTGAGCAAGCCAAAGCCAATCGCGAGGTGCTCAAGCAGTTTTATTCGGTACTCAAAGATGCTGATCCGTACCTGGAGTTCGTGTTCATCACCGGGGTGAGCAAGTTTTCGAAGGTGAGTATTTTTTCAGATTTGAACAATTTGAAAGACCTGTCGATCAATGAGCGATACAACAATCTGTTGGGGGTTACCCAGCAAGAGTTGGAATCACAATTTAATGACCGACTACACGAAATAGCTGCCCTCAGGAAAACCGAATTTGACGTTTTTCTCGCTCAGGTCAAAAACTGGTACAACGGCTACAATTGGAGCGGCACTGATAC
>NZ_JBBAKG010000239.1:0-2824 GCF_040403615.1 Haliscomenobacter sp.
GGGCTTTTTACGCTGCACGTAATGCCCGTCCATCACGCTGGCTACGGCCAAAATAATGCGTCCTTGTCTGAGTGCTTGCTGTTTTTTGGCTGGACTGAGCAAGGTGGCCTCGGTGACCAGCCAAATCAGGTAGTTTTTAAGGGACTTGATGTCTACGGGCACAAGATCAAACGTGCAGTCGATTTCGTTTTCGCTGAGGTTGCGCTTGAACTCGGGATACAGCAGGTTGAGCACTTGGTAGTTGCTAAAGTCATCGCCACTGAGGTATTCGTCTAAAGCATGGTCTGTGCTGCCTGCGTTCAATATTGACGCTTCAATGGCCAAGGTGTCCTGCAGGGTCACTAAATGGGACAGCTTGCATTGGCTCACGCCCCCGGTGAGGTTGGAGCCGATGACCACGGGTTCAACCAAGCTGAGTTGATGATCACGCAGCCAAGCATGCACACGCTGCTTTTTAGAGCCAATCTGCCCCCCTTGATTGGCCAACTGTTGCAGCGAAATCGAAAACAGATCGAGCTTGCGTTGCATGGGCGTGGCTTCAAAGTGCAGGCACTTGAACAGCATGGTCTCCAGCACACGGATGTATTTGGCCAACGCACGATGTGCGCTGTTCGCAGGCTTGGGAAAAGCCTGTTGCAGTGCTTCGTACACTGCGCTGTTAACGGTGATCTTGATCATTCGCTGCTCCATGGAGTCAGGACAAGAGAAATCCTGAAATTCACACGTATTTAGCTGGTATTTACAGGTTAACCGGTAAATCTCAAAAAGTCACACGCTTATAGTAATTTAAGTTTCTTCGTAATCAAAGCACATGTGCAAATAGCCCAATTACCCGGGTCATTGCGTTGATTGAAGCCAATTCAAGCAGATCCTTCTTTGTCTGGCATCAGTTCCAAAATTCCGGGAATTTTGGGCTGATTCATTTGGTTGGCAAATTGTACAACTGAGCATAAAATGAAAACACTCAAAGCCAAACCCACTAAATGAAACCCTCCCAAGCGCTTGAAACACATCGCAGTGAAATACGAGAAATCGTCTTGGCTCACAGGGCTTTGAACGCTCGGGTGTTTGGATCTGTCGCGCAGGGCTTGGACACGGATCTCAGCGATTTAGACATTCTTGTGGACACCACTGCTGAGACCACGCTTTTTGATCTAGGTGCCATTCGCTACAAACTTCGCAACTTACTGGGCGTGCCTGTAGATGTACTTACACCTGGCGCATTACCAGACAGTTTTCGACAGACTGTCATTGCCCAAGCTCAACTGATATGAGCCGTGATCCATTGCGTTTAGGTGATTATCTCGGTCATATTTTTGAAGCCATATCGCAAATTCAAAAATACTGCGAAGACATTGATGAAGCTTCGTTTCTGTCAAATCGAATGATTCAAGATGCAGTGATCCGAAACTTTGAGATTATTGGAGAAGCCAGCAAAAACGTTGAACGTGTGGCTCCTGAATTTGTGGCTGCTCACCCCGAGTTACCGCTTGCATTTGCCTACGATATGCGCAATCTTTTGGCCCATGGTTACTACAAGGTTGATGTGAATGTGGTCTGGAAAACAATTGAAAGTGACTTGCCATACCTACAACAGCAAGTCATCATGGCCATGCGCGACTTGTGAAATCGTCTGATTTCTGAATTTGAATCAACTTATTTAGAGAGTTGAATAATGAACACCAAAGACATTCGCACCTCGACTGATCCAGATTTAGCAGGCTCATATGCGGCCATGGAACGTGCAGCACGTGCAGCCCAAGATCTAGCTATCAAAACTAACACGGGTATCGTTGTTGCAGTTGACGGCAAGAACGTTGAATTGACAGCCGCCGATTTGATCAAGCTTCGTGACCAAGAAGCACAGCAGTCACACCATTGAGCTGATACAGGCCATGCATAGAGCCAGCTTCGAGCTGGCTTTTTTGTGCGCCTTACTTTCACGCGCAAGATGTCTGTTGCTTGCTTTGGGCTCAATACGGATTTCACAGCATCCAGTCTGGCCCTAGTCAGGTCAGTATTCGCTGGGCAACATGATCACCCAATGCTTTCCGTCCCAGCAGGCATACAGTGTGATGCTGCTCAGGGGGAAGTCGGTGTAGGGGATTTGCTGTCTGGCGTGTTCACCACCGTTACCGTCTTCGTAGACCATGACCGCCCTGCCCTGGCTCACATCCATGCGCACCAGTACAAACCAGTCCTGCGTGCCAATTTCACATAAATGGCTGGCAATGGCATCCATCATCCAATAGCACTCGGCTTGCTCAGCCAAGTACTTGGTGCCATCGGTCAGCAGGTGCCTACGGCTGATACGGTAGTACTTCTCGGTGCCCGTAAATTGTGACAGTTGGCTGGGGTCCAAAGCACTCATAACTCGAACCTTAGGACGTCATGCTTGACCAGGTTGGCTTGCGCACGCGCCAATGTATCAATGCCTAGGTTGGGCTGAATGCTCGATACCAAGTGGTTGATGGCCCAGTTCTCCAAGTTTTGCCGTTCCTCCGGGGTGCGCGCCGTTTTAAACTTCCCCACATACTCATCAATGTAGTAAGACGCTTTGTTGAGCTGGTTGCTGGCGTGTTGAAGGCACTCAATGGCCTTTGCACGCGCTTGCCTTGCTTACATGTCTTTTTTCTGATCTGGGTTCATTTGCGTGTCCTTGGTTGTTTGCATGACTACAGTTTTGTGTCAGATGCGCACTTGGACAACCTCTATTTAGGTAACCCGATAGGTTGGCGGGTTACCAAGTCGAAAGCAACAAATGGATTTGGATAAAACAATTTTCCACCCCGGCAAACTAAAAACCCACGCGCTAAAACGCCCT
>NZ_JBBAKG010000240.1:0-2773 GCF_040403615.1 Haliscomenobacter sp.
TATCTTTATAGCAGTCCAAGCCAGTTGAAAGCTGCAGTGGAGTTGGTCTAAGAGTAACTAGCTTTAGTGAGTGGAGTTGTATACCCACTTACGATTTCAATTTTCTCATTTGTAAAAAATTTGGGACCGCAGATCTTTCTGCAATACCTTGTGAAAAGAGCGCCAAAGCTTATTCTCTTCGAGGCCGCAGACAGACCGCTTGTGCTGAATCTGAAGTGCCCGCTTTACTTCCACCACTCGATCTTTGACGGTGTAGCTTGAGGAATAGCTGACCACCTCATTTTTGAACCTAACCGCCTGCGGTACGCCATCAATCTTTACGCTCTTTGGGAATTCAATTGAATATGATTCCAGATGCGTCTGTGATCTACAGGTGTGAGCAAAGTCTTTTACCAGCGGTTGATCAGCTCCTGCCCAAGCAATACCACCAGGCCCCATACCGACGGGAACCATCATCCCGCCCCGGCCTAGAATGTTGGTCACGGGGTTCAAGTAAAACTTTGCACGAATCCAATATGGCTGGTCAATCCGCTCTGGCTCTGGGAAATCCATCGAACCATCGCCCGTCTCGTTGAATCGTTGCAGCAACTCTTTTACGACCTGCTGCTCAGACCTGCTCTTTTCATAAAAGCGATTTCTTCTTGAATCAATCTCCGGGACACCTTGGTAGTTCACGGTTGAGGTCCCATGAATCACGCCATCAGGATCAATTTTCAGTTTTGATTGAACCGTACCTACGTTTTCATTTGAATTCATGCGCGGTGTATGACCAATCTTGCCAAGAGCTGTCAGTACTGTCGGCTTGTCCATGTCTTCGAATATCAGAAGGCCAAAGGGCGTGAACTGACCCGTGGAGTCCAGGTACAGATCTAGGCTCGGAATATAGGTAATGACATGGTTAATCGGTTGTATGACGCCGACGCTTGCAAGCTTGTACGCAGCACCTAGGTTGATCAACGCGGGACTGCTTGGGATGCCAACGGCATCTAGCAGCGCCTCCAAAAGAACCACATGGTCTTTGCAATCCCCATATTGATTTTTCAAAACGTCTTGTGCGTAGTGAGGAATCAGTCGACCATCACCAAGAGAAACTGAGACGTATCGGATATTGGACGCAACCCATTCGTAAAGCTTTTTAACCTTGGTGCGCTCGTCTTTTACGCCATCAGTCAGCTTGATTGCTAGTCGCTTGATGTCTTCAGTGACTCTGGCTTTTGGCTTTGCTGTGTCCTGATAAGCCTGACCGATTGCCACCATATCTGGGAACGTGGAGATAAATACACGGTCTGAATAGTCGCTTAGATTGACTCGCCCACGTTGACTGGGTTCTGCTGCGTCTGTGCTGTACCGGTAACTGTAGTAGTTGAAGTTGCCATCCCCACGCTGGTATCCCCCCAAGACGCCCTTCTTGTCTTCAAAGATCCGCATGGACGACGGAAATACATAGTCCAGGCGGACGTCCGCCCAGATAGTGCTGTTCGAAAATACTGTCGTATCGTGAAAGTGCCCCACATAGGTTGGGGAATGATGATTCACCCGAGCCTTGTAGTAAACACTGCTCCCAGCCTCGACATTCGGGAAGATGATGACCTTAACCTTGGTGTCGCTAAATTTGGCGGCAGACTCATCTGATTGTTCATCCTGGGTCTGGATTGACGACTCAGGCACAGGCACCTTTGTTCCATCAGGCTGGATTGTCCAGGCCTCAAGCGAAAGCACTTCATCTTGGCTAGCGATGTAGTCAACAGATTGACTGCCTCCTGACCTGATACCTTGGGGCGTGTTGATCTTGAGTTGGACCTCCGTAGTCGACTCATATCCACCATTAGCACGCACCTGATAAGTGATGTGATATTTCTCGTAGGTGTACACAGGTACAAACGGCTTTGTACCACTCGACGCTGCTGCGGCAAACGATACGAGGCAACTGATCACCAAGAAAAAAAGCTTCATCAATTCCGTTCTCGCCAGCAAGGCGGCGCGTGTTATGGGTTGATCTGTAAGGCAGTTGAGTCCTACCTCAACTTTCTGTTCTGTCATGCGCGGTTTCATGGTTCTTAGCATTGTTTCCATATTTTTTCAATTTCAAGCCAAACGCTGCGCCCGCAAACCCGTCATGCAAAACGGCTCAAAACCGGCTGCACCACGAAAGAGGCTTAATGACGCTCTTGAGGCCGCCCGGCGTCGATCAAGATAGCCTCGCCCGTCAGCTCTTTCATGAAGAAAATCATTTTGCTGAGCTCTTCGTCGTCAGCGTTCACAGAGACCAGGGAAGCAGTCTCGCCTTCACCTCGGGTAACAAAAACCGCCGCCTTCTGGCTATCGTCCAGGTAGCAAGCCATCAGCATGCGTGTTACCGAGCGGAAATGCGTCCGTACGTCCTCGTCCATGCGTTCAATCGATTACGCCACTTCATTTAAAAAATCCGATTCGTTCATGCTTTGCCTTGTTGTCTTTTTTCAGCGTCCGAGTGTGAATTGAAGCCGATCACAAGCTCACCACATGAGCCCCCGCCCTGTTCCTAAATACAGCACTTACAGCGCAAATAGTTGTGTGCATGGGCTCACCTTGAGAGCTTCAAGTCTGTAATAGTTGTAATAATGAAAATCAACACAAATGGCAGGAGCAGGCATGAGTGAAATTGCGAGACTGTACCGTTACAAGGGCTTGCTTTCAGGCCGCGGCGCCATGTCTGCTGCGACCATTCAGGCTGAGCTGGAGATCTCGCCGGCCACCTTCAAGCGCGACATTGCCAAGCTGCGCGACCAGCTGC
>NZ_JBBAKG010000241.1:0-2693 GCF_040403615.1 Haliscomenobacter sp.
ACTGCCCTGTGTACGTCCTGTTGGATTTTCGGCCACTCCTGCATCCAGGCATTCCTGATAATATTCACTGCCTGCATACCAGTCAGCACACCACTCGTACACATTCCCACTCAGGTCGTACAGTTCCAGGGCATTGGGCTTTTTTAGGCCGACTGGTTTGGTTTCACTGTGACTGTTTTCGTAATACCAGCCTACGTCTTCCAGGCGGTTGCTGCCTGCGTATTGGTAAGGTGACTGAAATATACCACCCCGGGCTGCGTATTCCCATTCTGCTTCGGTGGGCAGGCGGTAATTTTCGCCAGTAAGCGCATTCAAGCGTGGTAAAAATTCGTTATTGATCAAATCCCATGAAACGGTTTCTGCTGGTCGATCGTCACCCTCAAAATAAAAAGGAGTGCTTTCCTCCCCCATTACTGCCTTCCACAAGGCTTGGGTCACTACGTATTCTCCCATCCAAAAGTCGGATACTTTGACTGGATGCACTGGTTTTTCATCACTATCTGCATCCTCATTCTCGCTCCCCATCTGAAAAGTGCCGCCTTTAACTTCCACCATTTGAAAAGAAAAAGGCTGGTCATTGGCTGCGGTAAATGATTGTGGATAGACCCTTGATGGGGGCTGGAGCATGGGTTAGATGTTTTATTTTTGTAAAACTAAAAAAAGAGTAGAGAAAATAACTTTTTTTTATCAACTTTATACCTAACGGTCCATCATCGAAAGGCAGTAACCGTGTGGTGCGCGGCGGCAACTGGAACAACAATCCCAGGAATTGCCGGGTCTCGAATCGCAACAACAACGATCCGCAGAATGACAACAACAATGTGGGTTTTCGGTTGGTGGTTTCTGTTTTGCAGCTCATGGGTCAGAGCCGGATAGCCAGCCACTGAACAGATGATTGTCCTGCCCTCGTGGCTACCACGTGGCGAAAAGGTGTGTTGCGGCACATCAGCAACGGTAGTGTTAGTAGCTCCGCGTTTGAGTAGAACGCTCTACCGTTGCGCCTTTTTTCGCAAAAAAGAACCTAAGTCAGCATGACGGACAAATGCGAAAAGGGGCAAAGCATGCCGTTGGCATTCTCCCTCCGTCCAATCTCCAGTGTGGTAATGCTCATCCACTGCGTTGATTTTGCGGATGAAACGCTGTTTACTGGCTTGTGACAAACGCACATAATGCGGATACAATACGTAACCCAGAAACGGAAGCGCCCGATCACAGCGATTGAGCAAAGGGGGTTTTAAGGTGCAGTGCAATCGATCCTCCACAAAACTGTTGATTGTGTTTAATGCACCCACCAGCACCTCTTTGTCCTGATGCCAAAGCACCAGATCATCCATGTAGCGTACATAAGCCTTGATGCACAGTTCTTCTTTGATGAAATGATCCAGATCACTCAAAAAATGGTTGGCAAAATACTGGCTGGTCAAATTGCCAATTGGCACGCCCCGCGATGGCATTGCTTCATAACTATCGATGATTTGTCGAAAAATCCACAACAAATGCTCGTCGCCAAATAAACGATTCAATTGATGTTTCAGGACTTCGTGAGGAATGCTGTCAAAAAACTTCCGAATATCCAGTTTCAAAAACCAGGCGTATTTTTTGGTAAACTGCTTTGCACGCGCTAATGCGGCATAAGTTCCTTTGCCTTTGCGGCTGGCATAGCTGTCAAAGATCTGTACCCGTTCAAAAGACGGGTGACAAACATTCATTAAGGCGTGGTGCAAAACTTGTTCGCCAAAAGCTGCCGCACAAATTTGCCGCTCCTTGGGGTCGTAAATTTTAAAAAAACGATACTTGCCCACGTCGACTTCGCCGCTCAAGATTTGTTGCCGGAGCAAAAACAAATTGGCATCTAAATCGCGGCGGTATTCTTCCACGTTGTTTCCGTGGGTTTTGCCTTTGCGGGCTTTCCAAAAAGCCAAGCGAAGGTTATCGGGGTCGGCAATTGGTTCAATGAGTCTACGGGGTGCTTTCATTGGCGGCTGAGGTAAAAAAGTGAACCCCAAATTTTTCGATCTTTTTATCGGCAATGCCCTTTACTGTTTTCATACTGCTTGCAGTCAAGTTTTCAATTTTTGCAAGTGCTGACAATTCTTCATCGGTAAAAATCACATAGGCAGGAATGGCCTCGTCTTGGGACACTTTGCGCCGAATTTCGCGCATTTTGTTGTAACGCTGAAAACTGGCTTCATCTAATACCTGACGATAATCTACCTTGGCGCGCTCTTTTTCTCCCGCAGTTTGATCTTCCAAATACTTGATGCGAAAACACCAGCTAGCCGTTTGGCCCTCCCCCAGGATTTGATCCTCGATTTGAAGGATTTTTTTGCTGCGCAAAAATACATTGAGTTCTTCCTGCAGCATTTCGCCCCCAGTTACCGGAATGTTGAATATTTTGATTTGCATGCAACTTCTAAATTTTATGGTGATTGGATCTATAGCAGCATTCGCCAGCAATGCCGATGGTTTTACCCTAGATTTCAACAATCAATGCTCCTCCCACTTGCTGAAACCATTCCACTGCGTTGGTGGCGCCTTGAGGGCTGCCACCTACTCCGTTCCACCGTTTCAGCAAGGACATGCTCTATGCTTCTTTTATTCCTATTTTATTTTTCTTTTTTGCTCATGGATCTTTAGCCTTTTTTCCCAGCCAACTGACTGCAAAACAGAAACCACCAACCGAAAACCCACAA
>NZ_JBBAKG010000242.1:0-2681 GCF_040403615.1 Haliscomenobacter sp.
CTCAATTTGGTGTTATTGTTGGTTGTGATCAGTTTATGGCGCAAAAACCCTTTAGTGAAAATTTTCCTTCTAGGGGATAGTTTTTTTATCATTTCCTTCGCAATTGCTCCGCTGTCAGCTTTTCTTGCTTCTTTCAATATCCCCCCTATGTCTACATTTCTTTTTGGCATTGATTTAGCAGATATAGGGGTTTTCTTTCAACAAATCATTTTCGCTTATAGCTTGGCTTTAAGAATTCAGCTTTCCAACCAGGAAAAAGTGAAAGCTCAAGCCCATGCCGTCAAAATCCAAAAGGAAGCAAATCAACAACTAGAGCACAAAGTCCAAGAACGCACCCAACAACTCTACGAAACCAATGAAGATCTGGAAAGAAGTAATGAACAGATTAATGTCAAAAACCTGGAACTGGCTGAAACCCTTTCCACCCTCCGCTCCACCCAAGCCCAACTCATTCAATCCGAAAAACTCGCCTCCCTCGGTGAACTCACCGCGGGTATCGCCCACGAGATTCAGAACCCGCTGAACTTCGTCAACAACTTCGCCGAAGTCAGCGCGGAAATGCTGGACGAAATGGCCGAAGAAATTGAAAAAGGAGATACTGAGGAAGTAAAGGCCATAGCAGCCGACCTCAAACAAAACCTCTCCAAAATCAACCACCACGGCCAACGCGCCTCCTCCATTGTCAAAGGGATGCTGGAACACTCGCGCACAAGCACAGGTATAAAAGAACCCACCGACCTCAACGCCCTGGCCGATGAATACCTGCGCCTGGCTTATCACGGCCTGCGCGCAAAGGACAGCAGTTTTAATGCCACTATGGAAACGCATTTTGATCCCGATTTGCCGAAGGTTTCGGTGATTCCGCAGGACATTGGGCGCGTGCTGCTGAATTTGATAAACAATGCGTTTTATGCGGTCGCTGAGCGTAGTCGAAGTACGGTAGGAGCACCCCTCGGGGGGGCCCATGTCCCCTACCAACCTACGGTAACCATCACCACTAGAAAACTGGCAGACGCAATAGAAATCACAGTCCAAGACAACGGAAACGGCATCCCCGAAGCGATCAAAGACAAAATCTTCCAGCCATTCTTCACCACCAAGCCGACAGGACAAGGCACAGGTTTGGGGCTGAGTTTGGCGTATGATATTGTGACCAAAGGACATGGAGGAACACTCGAAGTGGATAGCCAGGAAAAAATAGGCACATCCTTTGTGATCAGCTTGCCAGTGACAAGCCTAAACCATTAAAAACGAAATTTGAGCACCAAGCTAAAAGTTTACATGATGAATAGATCAACTGTACTTCCTTTATACCTATTGATAGGTTGGCTTATCATTGTCTTAAATACAACTAAAGGGCATTCCCAGCCGATACTACCCGATCAACCATACATCGATAGCATCAGTCGGTTATTGCCTGGCCTGCCCAATGATCGAGTAAAAGTGAATCACCTGGTGACGTTGGCAGGAATGAATACGCCAGCAAATATGGAATTGGCATTGCAGTATTTAAAAGAAGGTTTAAAAATATCGGAAAATATAAATTACACTTTAGGGATCATTAACTGTCTTGGATCAGCCGCATTTTGTCATGCCATCAGGGGCGATTGGCCCAAAGCAACCATGGAGATAAATCGGGCATTGCCCTTGTGTAGAAATGAATATCGGCAGAACCAATTGCACATGTACAACATCATGTTCCTCATTGCTTCGATGAAAGGTGAATCACCTGTAATATGGGGCATAAGACAGATCAACCACCCTGATTTTGCTGTTTTAACTGATTATAAAAAATGGCCAACCTATATGCAATTGGGAAGGGGTTATGAAGGAATCAATCAATTGGATTCGGCAGCCTACTATTCCAAGTTATTGGAACCTTATGTAAAAAAATATGCCCACCTGTCGATCGATCTTGCCAATAATTGCTATATCCTAGCTGCCAATATTGCTTTTAAAAGAAAAGAATATGACAATGCTTTGCGCAACTATCGGATAGCCGGCGATTACATGGGGAGAGCCAAGGTATTTGTCGAAACTGGACCGCGGGATTCCGTATTGTTTTATGGTTTAAAAGGCTTAGCGGAAGCTCAAAATGGAAGAATTCCTGGTTATGTAATGGCTGCTTCAACCTTGCTGGCCAATTATTTTTCAAAGTCCAACCCCGCCGAAGCCAATCGGTATTTAAAACTGTACATAGCAACACAAGAAGAGCAGTATAACATCGAACGCATCAAACAAATTGAACAGATCTCCTTAACCGAGCAAAAGGCCATATTTGACCTGAAAGAAAAAGAAACATCTTTTCGAAGACGGTTGATTCTATTGGGTTTACTGACGATACTCTTCATTTCTGGCATTATTTCTTTCATCTTATGGCGAAACAACCGCATCCGACGCAGTGCAAATGAAGTTTTGCAACGTACCCTCAACGACTTGCGAACTACCCAGGCCCAACTCATCCAATCAGAAAAACTCGCCTCCCTCGGTGAACTGACTGCTGGCATCGCCCACGAAATTCAAAACCCCCTGAACTTCGTCAACAACTTCGCGGAAATCAGCGTGGATTTGGCCAAGGAACTAGATGAAGAAATCGAAAAAGAACCACTTGACAAAGGCCTGGTCAAAGAACTGGTCAAGGACATTTCCCAAAACCAGGAAAAAATCAACCACCACGGCCA
>NZ_JBBAKG010000243.1:0-2571 GCF_040403615.1 Haliscomenobacter sp.
ACTTACAGTTGTCCCAAGAACCTTCGTCGATGTCGTCAGCACTCACTTGAGCATATCCAGTCGTGTAACCGTTGCCATTGCTCAATGAAATGTGCAATTGATCATCACACTTCATTATTGGTGCAATCTTGTCTTCTACTTCGAAGGTGAAAGAGTCACGTTTTGCGTTGTAGCAACCATCAAATGCATCGATGATCAGGCGGTGTGTACCTACTGGTAGGCCGATCATCATGCCATTCATAATTGCATAATCTACTTTATCCCAGGTGTTTTCAGCAACCAGGATGCCTTTTACATAGCGATCTTTGGTCTTAACGCTTACCGTTGCATTGGCTATCAAACAGTTGTCGGAGATAGTAACACCAAATGCAGACTTGATGCCCGCTACAGTCACAGGGAAGGCAGCTGTACAATCCATTGGGCCAGTCGAGATCACAAATGGAGAATGTTGGGTATATGTTAAAGAAGGAGGTGTAAAGTCACCAATTTTGATCAGGATGTGGAACGTATCTATGATACCACCTGCACACCAATCAAATACATACAATTCGCGATCGATTTTCACGCCTTTGCCATTGCAAATTGGAAATTCAGTATCCTTGATAGATACAGAATAGTTGCACTCAACTTTGTCGATGTAGATCCGACGCTTATTGTCAGCAGTGTAGAAATAGCTGTCTACAAAAGGAGTAACATCTTCGTACTTGATCAAGCTCTTGTCAGAAGTACAAGCGTTGTAAGTTACTACGCGATCGTAATCTCCTTCGCTTTTGCCATTGAATTTGAACGCGATGATCGCAGGACGCTTAAAGTTGATTTTTTGCGTATAAGCAGAATGCATGCCGTTGCAATCCGTAGCAACCCACTCGCGAGAGATGGTTGCGTAGATGCCGCCGTTGGTCTTCAAGTCTTCGCAAGAGTAGAAAACCACTTTGTCGCTCCACTTCAAGGTAATGCGGCAACCGCAGCTTACGCAATTGTCTTTGAAATAGGCATAACCCAGGTTCTTGACCAGGTCATCAGTCAACGCTGGTGGAGCCAGGGTGTTGGTACAATTGTCACCGACTTCACTTCCCTTAAGAATACCTTCAGCGTAAAGAATGGTTTGTGCACCAGTTGCCGCAGGCTTTGGAGAATTGAATGCGTTTGCGTTACCAATGGTCAAGTTGTTGTTCAACACATAGTTGACATCGTAGCAATCCAACGTAATGTTGGCAGGAGCACATACCAAGACAGGTGCAGTTTTGTCTTCAGCGGTAATTTTACCCCAGCAGGGTTCAAATAGGAAACATCCAGCGTATTCCGCTTTTAAACGAACCACGTAAGTATAGGTACCTGCACAATCGATGTAACTGTCGTTGTTGCCATCACTGATGAGTACTTCCAACGCATTTTGCAATACCTGACCATTTTCGCATTGTGCAAATCCATCTAAAACGATATTGGGCGTAACCAAAAATCTACACTTGGCACCCAGGCTCACGTTTACTTGACTTACACAGGCTAAACAAGTCACGAGGACTCCGGGGCGAACGTTAATAAAATCCGCTTTTGCCGCAATGGTAAAAGTTACACTGCGGCGAGTAGTATCCTTGCAACCATTGGCATCAACTACTTGACTCAACGTAATGGTGTAGCTACCAGCACTGGCACCAGTATAGGTTACGACTACAGTGCTGTCTGCTTCGTTCAAAGCGGTGAAAGCACCACCTACAGCCCTTGGTAGACAATCCGGCCCAACACTGGTAATGATATCCCCATAATAAAAGTCATAAGGTGTCGCAAATCCCGAAGCACTCATCACCACCTTGATCACTGAACCATCACCCACACTGGATTCGGTGGGGCCTTGTAGTGCAATGGAGCCAACTGGTGGAGCCAGTACCACAATACATAGCGGTTCACTAATGTCATGGCATTGCTCATCAAAACAGGCATCGATGACTTGCCCAAGGGTAAACCCAGAAACATTGCCGCAGCCATTGTTTAAACCAGAATAAGCAATCGTGTATACGCAGTATTCACCTGCTGCTGCTGCGCTCAAGTAATCCTCTACTTGACCCAAAGTACCAAATGAAGCAGCTACTAGGCCATTGGTGAAAACGTAATAAATTAAGGTTCCAGAGGTTCCCACGGAATCAAAGTCTACACTTCCCCCCGGGCAGGTACTTTCTACATCCGAAATGAGCGTTCCGGCACCAACATTGTTTACCGTCGCTATAATATGATTGGAAGCCACATCGCCACAACCATTGGAATTGGTGACAAAATAGTCTCCACTGGTTTTTACAATCAATGATGAGGTGGTCTCTCCCGTGTTCCAGGTTCCGCCCAAGTTCCCAGTGAGTTCAATACTGTCTCCTTCACAAAATAAGGTAGAGCCATTTGCTGAGATGACCGAGGCAACGGGTAATACCTCGGCGTTAACGATATTTGCTGATAAATTGATGGCTCCAGAACGCGAAAGCCCCCGTCCGATCAGGGTTGCGTTATTCAACAGATGGATGGCACCGTTAGCCAATATGATGCCTTGGAAAAGAGAATTTTCACCTAAGGTTACCTGGCCATTTA
>NZ_JBBAKG010000244.1:0-2390 GCF_040403615.1 Haliscomenobacter sp.
AGTGGGTGAGAAAAATCAACCGTGACCGTCTCGCCCTTGGCGAGCGAAGTTTCTTTGTCGGAAGTCAAGGTGCAGGGAGCTTGTGCAAATTTTGCCGTGAGTTCACTGATAATGCCTGGATCCAATTTAGTATCAAGGATTGCGTAACCATCACGGTGGAGGTTGGTGAGTGCGGCCTCTTTAGAACCAGGCTGGGACCACAACCCCAAGAAGTCGTGTGCTTTTTCGAAGTTATAGCGACCCTGTCCCGTGGCCATTGCCTGGGAAGACTCTGTGAGCCACTCGCCAGCGGACATCAGGAACGCATCGGTCAGGATTTCACCGTCACCGGACTGCCTCTGACCTGTGTCCAGATAGCGTTCGAGTCGCTTTTCATAGGAACGTTTGGTGAGTCTGCCGCCCGTTACTCGATCTGCAACTTGGGTTAAGAGTGACATGGGACTTCCCCTCCCAGAGGAACTATTGTGTGAAAGACCTATCCACCTCCTAGGGTAGCGCTCGGAGATAGTGTGTGGCGCAGCGAAACCGGGATGGGAGCCCAGATGGAGATACATCACAGTCGTATCCCTGCGCTGGATGCTGTCCGGGGTATAGCGATTTTGATGGTAGTTGCCACTCACTCACTTTCTGCCACGGTGGCGGTAACCGGAAGTTACAACATTCCCGCGCCACTCTTCAAACTTTTTGACTACGGCCAGTTCGGCGTTCAACTATTTTTCGTTCTCTCAGGCTGGTTGATGTTTAGCCTGTATACCGGTCATGGAGATTTCTCGCAGGGCAGTTATTGGGCTCGACGGTGGGCGAGAATTTGGCCTTTGTGGATTGTTTTTGTAGTTGCGACATTTGTTTTTCTTTCGAATCCAAACCCCGAGGGAAATATTTGGTTGTCGCTGGCGATCAGCATTTTTTTCCTCGGTTGGCTAACCCCCAATTTGGCTGCCGTTCCCACCGGTGGTCTTACAATCCAACAGGAAATGGGTCACTACACACTATTTGCGCTTTTTCGAAAGAAGAGTGCCGCATTTCTCGCTGGGACAGTGATTGTCGGCTTTCTATCCGCTGTGCTCGCTCGATACCTACAGCAGCATGTTGATCCTGGTTCTGTTTTCGGTATCGCAATCACAGGTTGGTTGCGATTGCAACTATTCAATACGTGGCCATTTTTCTTGTTGGGCGGCCTTGGTTTAGCCCTGTTTCGCATGTGGAGTAAACAAGGACTAACCGGCTTGTTCCCCAATAAAGTCAAGACACCGTTGCTTGTCACCTCGGCTTTGGTGTTGGTTGGTTTCAGCACTTATTCCCAAGACACCCCGGGTTACTTTGTTCTGGGATATGTAGTTTTTGGCGTGTTATTAGCACTGGCACTTAATGCGATACCGGGTGTTGGGGAAATGCTTTGCAGTATTGGTCGGTATTCCTATTTTATGTATTTCTTCCATTTCTGGGTGCTGCGCTGGATCGAAGATTTCTATCGTGGATTGGATCTTCCCGGAGATGATCAGACTTCAGTGGAGTGGAATACCATCACCCTGGTTGTGATCTGGATTGTGGCAACTCTTATTTCATGGGCGGTCGGTTGGGTTTCCTGGCGAATTTTGGAGAAACCAATTTTGAATGCTGCACGTAAGTACATTCATTAAGAACTACTCACACATAGAGGCACTCGGGTAGATGGAAACGAATCCGGAACTAAATGTGGCCTTCAATTTGAAAAAGTTTGGATCTGCGCCCTCGATCCAAAACCAATCCACTCCGGCAGCACACATTTGTGCACTTATTGTTGGCCATTTGTTTGTGGTTAATGCAGTGGAAAGATCAAATCGTTGTAAAACGGTGTCTGCTTCTGCTGCATTTCCAAGCCCAAGTTGATACTCGGACCCTGCGAGGTACATCTTTCTGCCCGTTAACGCTGGGATATTTGTCAAACTCGGTGCTGATGTTGCAATCAGATCAGACTCAGCAGTGTTGTCCTTGAGCCAAACGCTGGCATCAGCTCGGTGTATGTAGTCCGGGGATTCGCCAGAGGAATTAGTTGCAAGAACGTCACTGGCTGGAGCAGGGGTGACGACTCCAACGCCGGTGACTGTTAGGCGTGTCTGGGTCCACACGACGGCCGGTCGGGTCAATAAGGATGTGAGAGTGAGTGCAATGACGGTCATGGCGGTTGCACTCAAGACAACCGCGCGAAACGGTAGATCCTTTTCACGCAGACGTAAAGTGATTAGTGCTAACAGCGCAATGATTAGCCATGGCATTACCGCTGCCGACCAGAACAGCACACCGGGGAATGCAAAGAATGAGTCCTTCAAGGAACTTTGGTCGAACTCCCAGTTCATACTCAGGACCAGTGATACCAGGCTTGCGGCAATAGCGATAATCACGGCAGCAAT
>NZ_JBBAKG010000245.1:0-2382 GCF_040403615.1 Haliscomenobacter sp.
CGTTTACTTATCTAATCCTCTGGCAAAATGATCACTTATTTTTTTATCGCCCCTATGCAAGATTGTGTGAACCCAAAACTCAATATTTCAACAACTTTTCCATTTCTGCCGCTACTTTCTCCGCAGAAAGCAACATTTCGCGTTCCAGGACTTCGCTCAATGGGATTGCAGGTAAATTAGCAGCCCCAATGGTGATGACTGGCGCATCCAAATGCCTAAAACACTGTTGCTGTATGCGCGCAGCGATGCTTTGTGCAAAACTGCCATTGACCGGTTCTTCGGTGATGACCAGTACTTTGCCATGTTGCTCAGCTCCGAGATAGAGGGCTTCTTCATCCAAAGGGGCGATCGTGCGCAAATCCAGGATCTCGATTTGCCCAGGAAATTGCTTGGCGGCATTCAATGCCCAATGTACGCCCATGCCGTAAGTCACCACGAATATGGAATTGTCTTGATCAACGTGCTCGGCAACTGCCTGGAGCACGATTCTGGCTTTTCCCAACGGAATGATGTAATCCACATCCGGTTCGACCGTTCTGGCGGCTTCGGTGCCTTTTACTTTAGACCAGTACAAGCCTTTGTGTTCCAAAATCACCACCGGATTGGGGTCATGGTAAGCAGCTTTCATTAGCCCTTTCATGTCGGCACCATTGCTGGGGTACACAATCTTGATGCCCCGAATATTGCTCAATACCGATTCTATACTGGAACTGTGGTAAGGACCACCGCTGCCATAAGCCCCCACCGGCACCCGAATGATGCAGCTCACTGGCCACTTTCCATTGGAGAGGTAGCAAGAGCGGCTCACTTCGGTAAACAACTGATTCAAGCCAGGCCAAATATAATCGGCGAATTGCACTTCCACAATGGCTTTCAGGCCCAGTGCCGACATGCCTACGGTGCTTCCGATGATAAAAGCTTCTTGTATGGGCGTGTTGAACACCCGTTCTTTGCCAAATTTCTGCGCCAAGGTTGCTGCTTCGCGAAATACGCCACCCAAGCGCATGCCCACATCTTGGCCATACATCAAACATTCCGGGTATTTCTGCAATAGTTCCTCGACTGCATGCAGGGCGCAATCTACCATAACCACTTCCTGGCCTTGTGCGGGTTGGCGTTGTCCTTTTTCTTCCACAATCGGAGTGGGCGCAAAATCGTGCAGATAAAGCGATTCCGGCAATGGGTTTTCAGCTTGTTGAGCGGCGATGAAGTCGGCCTTCACCTGCTCTTTTGCTTGGGCTTCAATTTCCTGCAATTGTGCTTCGTCGGCTACCCCATTGTCGATCAGATCCTGCCAAAACAAGGGAAATGGATCACGCGAAAGGTGCCAATCCAGGTCATCGCGATACCATTCTTTGCGTACCCCGGAAGTATGGTGACTCAGGAGGGGCACTTCAGCGTGCACCAAAAATGGCCTCCGCTCGCGGCGGATGGATTTGATGACTTCTTGTAAAGTATCGTAACATTCAAAAAAATCATTGCCCCGGATGCTGCGCGTTTCCAATCCTTTGAATCCGGCGGCATATTCTGCGGCACTCTGTGCCCGTATCTCTGCTGCACTGGCAGAAATGTCCCAGCCGTTGTCTTGCACGAGGTACAGAATGGGCAGTTTTTTCAAAACAGCCATTTGCATGGCCTCAGATACTTCGCCTTCGGTCATCGAAGCGTCGCCAAGAGAGCACACCACGATGGGCTTGTCGATGGGATATTCTTTGGTCAAAGCCCGCGATTCTTTGTACCAAAAACCCAAAGCGACTCCGGTGGCAGGGATGGCTTGCATGCCCGTAGCCGAGGATTGATGCGGAATTTTGGGTTTGTCAGGGTCGCGCAAACTTGGATGCGCATAGTAGGTACGACCTCCTGAAAAGGGATCATCGCGTTTGGCCAGCAATTGCAGCATCAACTCGTAGGGCCGCATGCCAATACCCAGGAGCATGGCATCGTCGCGGTAATACGGAAAAACATAATCCTGGGGCAGCAATTGCATGCCTAAGGCCAATTGAATGGCTTCGTGTCCCCGTGATGTGGCGTGCACGTATTTGGACACTAACTTGAAATTCTCTTCGTAAAGCGTGGACATGCTTTTAGCCGTGGCCATCAATCGAAAAGCTTCAAGTAAAGTTGGTTTGGGTAAAGATAATTTGGTTTTAACAAGAGTCATGGCTAGGTATTGATTGCCTTTTTGGCGTATTCTGAGAGCACCAGTTTGCCGCTGATGGCGGCGCGTTCTTCCAAAAATTCATCCCAGTGCTGGGTGCCTTCCCAAAAAATGGCCTTCAACTCCTGCATAGCGACTGGGCTGGATTGGGCCAGTTTTTGGGCAAGTTCAAGTACAGCAGCATCCAGTTCGCTGATGCTTCCGTATACATTGGCATACAAGCC
>NZ_JBBAKG010000246.1:0-2376 GCF_040403615.1 Haliscomenobacter sp.
CGTTTGGAATCAATGAGTTATGTGCGTTTTGAACGCTTCATTTCTGATTGGCACAACTCTTCTACTTACGAGTTGATAGAAATGCTTTTTGGCGAGATTTAAAACTTGTGATTGCCATGAACTTCCAATGGCAACTAACCCCTGCCCTCGCCTAGCAGGTTTTTGCCCCGTCACTTGTCTTCTACTAGTGCCTCAAGTCAATCGACCTGATTTGGCCTGCTTTTGCGCCTTTGGCCCAAAGATCACCACTTCGCTTTCGCCCTGACGGGCAAATGTGATTCCTTCACTTTCATACGCAACAAGGATTCGTTTGAGCGTTGCCAACTTCAAGGTGTCTGCCAATGCGCCAAGTTCGTTGGCTTTTTCAAGGCGCTTGATGGTTGCAATACCGACCGATGCTTTTTCCGCCAACGCCTGCTGGCTCCAGAACAAATAGCTTCTCGCTGCCACCAATTGGGCTATGGAAGGCAATGTGTAGTTGATTTCAGTCAGGTCTTGCATTGATCCCAATCGTATCACTCAAGCAACATATTCTCAATTATTTGCGACAAAGTGGTTTACATGTACTTTCAGATCACTTATGATCCACTATGGATCTTTTAAAGGTCTTAATAGTATTAGACAGATACCAAAGGGGAACGTTCATGCGGGTTGATTTCGATGCAAAGACACTTGAAAGTGTAACTATTCCACAGGGCAAACAAAAAGTCACCCTAACAGATACCCGCACACGTGGGCTTCAGTTTGAGCTGCGCCAAAGCGGTGGTCATTTCAGCTACCGCTATTCATATCAAGGCCGGCAAAGGGGCATCCCTATTGGCCCTTATGGTGTTTTAAAGGTCACTGACGCTCGCCGCCGTGCTGTTGAGTTAGCGAGGATGGTGGCGCTTGGCCAAGACCCCTTGAACATTAAAGACGAGCAGCGCCTATGTCCAACATTTCACCAGTTCTTTATTCAAAAGTATTTGCCCTTCGTGAAGGTGGACAAGCGCAGTTGGCCAACCGATGAGAGCCTCTACAGAAATCACATCAAGGATGCGTTTGGAGAGATCAAGCTGAACCAAATTACCAAGGGCAAGGTGCGGGACTTTTTGCACAGCAAAATTGGCAGCGGTAGTGCCAAGGGAACAGTTAACCGGATGCTTGTCCTTTTGCGCTACAGCTTTAACCTTGCCATTGAGTGGGAAGTGGCCGGCGTGACTGAAAACCCCGCCAAAGGGGTTAAGCCCTTTCAGGAGAACAACAAGATTGAGCGGTATGTCACGCAGGAAGAGTCTTTGGCCCTTAAGGCGGCCCTTGAGCAAAGCGTTAACCCACTGCTCAAGTACATCATTGCTTATCTGTTGGTGACAGGGGCTAGAAAACAAGAAGCCCTGCGTGCTCGGTGGGACGACATAGATTTGAATGCCAATGTGTGGCGCATTCCTTTATCAAAGTCAGGTAAGGTGCGCCACATTACTTTGTCTGAGACTGCCGTCGATTTCTTGATGTTGGTTAAGACGAACAATGCCACACTGCTGGGCCAGAAGTTTGACGGTTGCCCCTACGTATTTCCCAATCCAATTACGCTTAAACCGTTCTGTAATGTGTTTTATGCATGGGATACAGCAAGACGATTGGCAGGGCTGCCAGAGGTGCGTATCCACGATTTAAGGCACACCTTTGCCAGCACCTTGGTCAACAACGGTGTGTCGCTCTATGAGGTGCAAAAGCTGCTGGGCCATGCACACATCAGAACTACTGAGCGATATGCACACTTAAAACAGGAGCGGTTGCAAGAGTCGGCTGAGTTTGCAGGAAAGACATTTGCCCACATTCTTAATACGCCTGATCCAATCATCGTTACAGGTGGGATGGCCTTGCTTAAATGAATATCAAATGCCACTTGCTTCAACCGTCCCAATGGATTACACTTAATTATGCAAACCGTTGCTGAATTACCAAATTACATCCGAGTTGCTGACAAGCTATTGGATGAAGAAGAGCGTCAGGATATTTTGGATTACTTAGCGGAGCACCCTAAAGCCGGCAGCCTGATGGTTGGCACTGGTGGTGTCAGAAAGCTGAAGTGGGGGCGTGGATCGCAGGGGAAAAGTGGCGGGGTGAGGGTAATTTATTACTTTCACAACGTATCAATTCCCGTATATCTTTTGGCCATGTTCCCGAAAAATGAGCAAGAAAACCTTACCAAAGCTGAACGAAATGAATTGGCCAAATTGACTACTTTGCTAATACAAACATGGGAAAAAAGGAAGAAATCAAAATGACAAGTGCATTTGAAAATATCAAGGCTGGATTGATGGAGGCTATTACCCATGCCGATGGCAAGGCTCCACACATCAAAGTTCACCGTCCACGCCCTGTTGACGTGAAAGC
>NZ_JBBAKG010000247.1:0-2276 GCF_040403615.1 Haliscomenobacter sp.
CTGTCGTTGATGAGACCAGTAAAATTCTGGCCTGCTTCACCCTTTCCAATCTTCCGCCAGGCTTGACGGCTCCTCGGCTCCCCACTGCAATCGGCAAAGAAAACCTGCGGATGATTCGCACCTATCCCAATCCAAGCGACCAAAAACTGCTGGTAGAATGGGTGCCACAGCAGGGTGCTTCTACTTTGGTATTGCGCAATACTGCTGGTCAGGCATTGCGTACAGCGGCCATGCCTCCGCTGGCAAGCCAGCATGCTTTTGACCTGAGCGAATTGCCCGCAGGATGGTACTTGGTTGAATGGCAGAGTGGTGAGAAGCGGGAAGTGGCGAAGATCGTTAAGAAGTGATGAATTTTTCGAATGACAAATAGCCGGCACTTCGGCTACGCTCAGTGACCGGCTATTTGTCATTCGAAAAATTCGTCACTTGCTCCAATTCCTCAGAGAAAAAAATGAATAGAAATACGACTCCAAAAACTAATTCATTTCATTCAATTATAAAGTGTTACCTTACGCCCCTTAAATTTTAGTCAAACGGAAAATTGTTATGCCGAGAAAGAACGAAGAGGATCCCAAAGGAAAACCCAAAAGAAATTCCAGCGCGTATCCAAAAAGGAAATCCAGTGGGGGCCCTTCCAAGCGTAAAACGAGCTCAGGTCCTGGTGGACGATCAGGAGATCGCCCTGCCGGAAAGTCGAGCACTAACCCCAAGAAAAGACCCGACCATTCTAAAGGGGACTCTGGCGAACGCCCGGAAAGAAAGCCGGGTGAATACCCCAAGAAAAAAACGGATTATCCGAAAGGAGACTCCAACGAGCGTCCGGAAAGAAATTCAGGAGATAGGCCGAAAAGAAACTCCACGGGATATTCCAGAGATGGAGGGCCAGGGGAACGTCCGGAAAGAAACTCGGAAGATCGGCCGAAAAGAAACTCCACTGGCTACTCCAGAGATGGCGGGCCGGGAGAACGTCCAGAAAGAAACTCAGAAGATCGGCCAAAACGTAACTCCACAGGCTATTCTAGAGATGGCGGCCCAGGCGAACGCCCGGAACGCAGATCAGGTGAAGGACCACCACGCCGTAAATCGAATGACGGGCCTTCCCGGAATTCAAGCGAGCGTCCGGATCGGAACATGGGAGATGGGCCAAAACGCAGATCGAATGATCGGCCTAAACCCAAGCCAAAAGACCGTGCCAAAGTACAATCGAGTCTGCCCCATCAAGGCAAGAAACCCAAAGATAAAGGCAAGGATAAAGACAAAGACCTCCCGAAGTTTCACCCGCGCAACCAGCACCAGCAGCGTTACGATTTCAAACGCTTGGTAGAAAGTTTGCCGGAATTGGCACCGTTTGTGAAAATGAACATGCACAACGAGGAGTCGATCAGCTTCACGGATCCTGAAGCAGTGAAAATGTTGAACATTGCCTTGCTGAAGCACTATTATGGTGTGGAAGGCTGGGACATTCCGGCCACTTATCAGGTTCCGGCCACGCCAGTGCGGGCGGATTACATCCACCACATTGCCGAACTGTTGGGCAGCTACAACGATAGAGTCATTCCTACTGGGGCCAAAATCAAGTGTTTGGACATTGGGGTAGGGGCAAGTTGCATTTACCCCATCATCGGTAGAAAAGAATACGAGTGGTCGTTTATTGGTGCTGATATTGACCCGGTGGCCATTGAATCAGCCAATGCGATCATTGAAGCGAATGCTTTTTTGAAAGAAGGGGTTGAATGCAGGTTGCAGCCCAATCCGAAGGATATTTTCCAGGGTATCATCCAAAATGGAGAAAAGATTGACCTGGCGATTTGCAATCCGCCTTACCACATTGCTCCAGCCAAAGAAGCTGAATCAGAGTCGAAGCGCAAGCCCAGCACCCTGAAAATGAAGAAGGCCGTGCAGGCGATCATCAAACAGGGTATCGAAAACGGTGAACTGAGTTGCGAAGGTGGCGAAGAGGCTTTCCTGCAAATCATGATCAGCCAAAGCCAGCAGTTTGCCAAGTCTTGCTATTGGTTCTCTACCTTGGTAGGTAAGCAGTCACACCAAAAGAGCGCTTACAAAGCCCTCGAAAAGCTTGGGGCAAAAGAGCTGAAAATCATTCCAATGGGTCAGGGCAACAAATCCAGCCGTTTGTTGGTCTGGAGCTTCCTGAACCGGGAGGAACAGAAAGAATGGAGAGATACACGCTGGAATGATGTTCCGGCAAATGAAAGGGGGGAATAAGCGTGGATTTTTATTTCGCGCAGATTTGACGCAGATTTATTCGCAGATTT
>NZ_JBBAKG010000248.1:0-2273 GCF_040403615.1 Haliscomenobacter sp.
CCATTTTCCTGAAAACCCAAAGCAGTAAATGAAATCCGCACCACGGGGTATTTGCGGTTCCAATCCCAGTGGTCTTCAATCCACAATCCCTTGAATAATTCACTACTCCCCAAATACAATTCTTGCAGCACCGCCAAGGTGATGGATTTTCCAAAACGCCGCGGGCGGGAGAGGAAATAAGCCCCAGGCGTGCGGCACATTTCATAGATGTACCGGGTTTTATCGATGTACTTGAGATCATTCTCAATAATTTTCCGAAAATCCTGCAAACCTAATGGGAGCTTTTGAGCCATGTGCATTGGTAATTTGTGCAAAGATAGGGGTTTTAATGAAAAAGGACTATTCCTTGATAGACCTTATTGTTTGTTTTTAAAAAACAAACAACTTATTTTTGACGAAAAATTATCAAAAATAAGGCAATCCTGAGCCCCATTAGGGGCGATAAAAAAATAAGTGTTCATTTTGCCAGAAACCTTAAACCAATCCGCGATGAGTACTTACGATATGATAGTAAAAGAAGGGGAATCAAAAGCGCAGAAAGTTTTTGAAGAACTGTTGGCAAAAGAGCGCCTGCGGGCTGAAGAGGAACATCGTCTACTGGTAGCAGCCCTCCAAAGAGAAGAAGAAACGCGTCTAATCCTGGACAACGCCATTCTCAATTTACACTTATTGTCAAAAATGCAGCCCGCTGAGATTGCGGTCATTCTCAGCACAGAGGTGGTGTATGTGGAAGAGTTGATCTTGAAAAATGAGCAGAAGGAAGAATAAGATTGATTCGTCCACTAACAGTGGATGTCCAAGCCGCTTATTCTCTCCCCCGCCAAATCACCCTTCCTCCAACAACCATCCGTTCAAACAACCAATCCATGCTCGGATTGGGGTGCTTGCTCATTCCGGTTATTTTCAAATCGCCATCGAGTTTAAATGCCATTGGCAATTCCTCTTGAAAAAAATAGGGCTTCAAAGCCGCTATTGCTGCTGGATCATTGAGGTAGCAGTGCTGCACAGCATATGTATTGGAAACCTCCGCAATGGTACGCTGCCAAACCTCCATTGGGCCACCCAATTGAACCCAGATGAAGCGCAAAGAATCACGGTACACTTTCGAAAGTGTAGGCTGCACGTTTTGAACGAACTGAAGCTCTTTTGGCAACTGAAACTCCTTCAAAGCCTCTACATTTCCTGGCGCATTGACATCCCAAAACACCACTAAAGTGCGCTGGTCAGGGGAGGGCATCAGTTGAAAATCCTGGTTGTTGGGGGTTTTCCAGGTACTTTCTGGCAATTTAACCAACTTGTATTGGATCTCCTTTTTCCGGTACTCCAGTTGCATCACTTTGGCCAGTGGCGCATAATCTTTTGCTTGTGAGATGCGTTCCAGGCTTGCTGCTGCTTCAGTCAAACGATCCAGGTTTTGGATGTGTTGAACGGTCCTAGCCAAATTGAGCAACTCAAAATATTGTTGCAATTTGGGGCATCTCGCCAATCGCGCGTTAAGATGGCCTTGAAAAACTTCGGTATAGCCTTCTGGATAAGCATCCAGGTTGCCATCGTTTGGTTCTTCTTGCCCCATGATATGGAGAGTTTCCATCCTGAAAAGATCATTCAAGGTAGTAATGTACATGGCTGAACGGGTTTCATCCACCAGGGATACCACCCGAATTTGGCGGCGAACCCGATCCAATAAATCACCTTCCAGTCCCTCTGCACTCAGTGCATTGTAGACCTTTATTTTGTCGCTCAAGTACCGTTCGTATACTTTTGCAAGGTACAGTGATACAAATCCCGGATCCGGGTGATCCGCTTCATAAAGCGCCAAGCCTTGCATTTGCTCGTTGTAAAGTGTATCCACAAGTTGTGAGAAAGCAGAAGGGCTTTCCAGTATTTCATGTGGAATAAAAGGACGTTTTTCAAGTTCTGCAAGCAGGGTGTTTTCCCGAGCGGCGCTGCCACCAAAGCTGATGTTGCGTGCATTGATCATCTCAATCCAGAGGCTATCTCCAGGCCGGAGGTACAACTCGATTTTGTCGCGCTGTCCAAACCGGATGATGCCGGGCTGAGTCAAATCCATCAAAAAACGAAAATGACCGCTGGTGTCACTGGTGCCCTCTACGTTCCCCCATTCCTCGATAAACGTAATTTGATTGGAAACCATCATGGCGGTATAGGATACATCGCGCTGATAGGGAAACTTGCCAGCAATGATGGCAGGTTGGGCATACAAAAGGCTGTTGAGCAAGCAACCCAAAAGGAGCAATCGTTTGGACATAACG
>NZ_JBBAKG010000249.1:0-2173 GCF_040403615.1 Haliscomenobacter sp.
CGCAGCATTTCCAGGCTTTCACATTTCAGGTCAAATCTGCCGTAGCTGAATCCTTTGATTTGAGCAGCAATGTGGTCAAAAGCTTGTTCCAACTCGGCATCGATGTGCCGGTTGCCATTGATGAATTGAGTGCCTTTGGAATGGTTGCCAATCACCCCAAGGTTAATCCTTTCGCCAGAAGCGGGTATGTTTTTAAACGTTTGCCAATGGGTTTCTTGAAGCCGCTCCAATTGCAGCAAAGCCCGAGGCGTGTTTTCAATCAATTCTAAAACGTTGGATTTTCCATCCCCAATTACGTGCAAAAAATCCTTCAAGGTAATCGACGTGATCTTGCCTTTTTTTTCATTGGGCAACCGATAATACAACAAACCAATTTCTTCAGGGTAATCCAGATATTCCTGAATGATGAAATCAATGCTGTATTGGCTTAAATACGCCCGCAACTGATCTGGGTTGTCCAATTTTTTGACCAATAGTCCTCGGTAACCAATGTCGGGTTTGGCAATGAGTGGAAAATCGATGCCCGCGTGGTGGATGTCGGCCAAAGTCAGCGCCAAATCTCTTCCGCGTGGTGCCAGCACCGATTTGGGGCACATCTCTTGGGGGATGTTTTGTAGGGTGGCAAATTTTGACTCCAAGCCAAGGCCACCCGCCATTATGCCTGGATTGGCCGCAGTAAAAAAGCAGGCATGCCGCGAACGCAAAGCCAGCAATGGCCCATAAATGAACATGGGCCAATAGAAAGCCAACGTAGGCCAATATTCCCAATTCAAAAGCTTAATCCAAAAAGGACTTTTATTGATTAGACTCCACCTCTTCACGCGTTAAATCCATTTGTGCCATTTGTTCATTGGCGGTGAGCAAATCGTAGTACCTAAAGTTAAAATTGGATTCCGTTTTTTCAATGGAAGTTATACTTACGGTACGTACAATATCGCTTCGATTCATGACGACATCATTCCATGCGTCTCCATCTCCGGCATGCAGGTGAAAATCGAGCATAACATTTGGCGTAAATTCATCAACACCTTCCAGCCAAGTCGAAAACCATTGTTCTCGCCGGTACCTAACATCGGCGGGGTACAGGGTGGCCGAAGACCAAATATGTGTTCCTCTGGGATCTAGAGGTCGGATGTATTTTTCGTGACCGTCCCAACGCAATTCCCACAATGCTCCCTGATCATAAATAATCAAGGTGAAAGGTTCGATGCCCTTAAAGACGTATTGCTGAAAAAAGCCTTGTGCGGATGGATATCCAAAACTATCCAATACCATGATTCCCCGACTCATTCGGTAAGGAGTTTGTCGATCATGTGCTTCAAAAGCGCCATTGAGCAAACACACCATGCGTTGATTCGTGGCTACCGCAATCCAGGTGCCGCCTGCTGCGGGGTCTTGTGGGAAAATCAAGCGTTTGCCTTCTTTTTCATCGACGATCAAACGCGTTGCGCCTCGCGACGGTGCTTCATCGCGATTAGAAGTAAGTATAAATTGCCCTGGAGCGGGCGAAACATAGGTGACTGTGCACATATTGAAAGTTGAATTGAGATCGTTTTTTTTGCGGTCAATAAACCACCATTATTTCATCAAGGCTTTTCCGTCGCAAATCCGGTACCATTG
Organism: Haliscomenobacter sp.; assembly: GCF_040403615.1. Lineage (NCBI taxonomy): Bacteria > Pseudomonadati > Bacteroidota > Saprospiria > Saprospirales > Haliscomenobacteraceae > Haliscomenobacter > Haliscomenobacter sp. Next base: position 1,621 of record NZ_JBBAKG010000249.1, read on the forward strand.
CTCCCTCCGCAGGATAACCAACGGGCACCAATAAGAAAGGTCTTTCATTTTCCGGACGTTGCAAAATATGTTGTAAAAAATTCATTGGACTAGGAGTATGGGTGAGTGCGATCAGTCCTGCCTGATGTATCGCAGCAAGCAGTATTCCGCAGGCAATACCCACTGATTCCTGTACGTAGTAATTTTTTCGATGGCTGCCGTCAGGCAACAGATCGTATGCCTTGCGAAAGACCACAATCAAATAGGGTGCTATGTCTAAAAAAGGTTTGTGCCAATCGGTACCAAAGGGCTGCAAATCCTCTAGCCACTCCGGACTCATGCGACTATTGTAGCTTTCAAACTCCTCTTTTTCAGCAGCTTGTCTGATTTTAGCTTTGATTTGAGGGTCACTAACCACTACAAAAGTCCAGGGTTGTTTGTGGGCTCCCGAAGGCGCAGTGGAAGCGGTACGAACTATATTTTCAATCACTTCAAAGGGTACGGGGCGGTCGGAAAATTCGCGAACGCTGCGTCGTTGATCCATGAATTGATAAAACCATGCACTCTTGGCCAG
>NZ_JBBAKG010000250.1:0-2049 GCF_040403615.1 Haliscomenobacter sp.
TAGTGTCCCCTTTTTCCAGCTCTTCGTGCATTTCATCCAGCATCTCGGCGCTGACCTCAGCGAAGTTGTTGACGAAGTTCAACGGGTTTTGGATTTCGTGGGCGATGCCTGCCGTGAGTTCGCCGAGGGAAGCGAGTTTTTCGGATTGGATGAGTTGGTTTTGCGAGGCTTTGAGCTCGGCGGTTCGCTCGGTAACAAGGCGCTCGAGGGTTTCATTTTGGGTGGCAAGGAGGTGTTGTTTTTCTTGCTCCTGAGCGATGGTTTGGGCAGAAAGGGCTTCAACTTCACTTAATTTTACGGCAAGAGAACGAGTCGTTTGAGCAAATTCTCGCGCTAAAAAAAAGGACAGTGCAACTGGTAATCCCGACGCGAATAGAAGATAAATTATCATTCTTTGCAACTGAAAAGATTGGATAAAAGACACCTTTTCAAAAGTACCCATCGAAATAAAGACAAAGAACAAGATGATGGTTACAAATGCGCCAAGCCCGATGATCAAGGCGTTGGTTTGATTTTTCTTACGGGATAAAACGGCAATTCTCATCAGGTTGATATGAATGAGTATTTGGAGAAGCGCCGCCGAACGCCAACCCCAGCCATAAGGAATGGCGATTAAAAATACAGCCGGGATAAATAATGAACATACAAGTTTATCAATCCAGTCAAATTTGCGATGTAAAAATTGTAAAATAGATACCATCGTCAATAAGTTGCTCAGAATGAACATAGAAAATGCAATCAAGCCCAACCAATATTTTTCATTGATGAAATCAGTAAAAAGCCAGAATTTGATTTGTAACAATTGCCCGATCATGTACACGATTCTAGAAAGTGCAAACCACAGGTTGGCTTTGACTATGGGGTACATCAGGAAAAATGACAAGTGAATGCTTAAAATCATCAGTCCCATACCCAGGAGCAAATATTGAAACAGGCTATGGTGATGTATCAGTCGGATGTAATCATCCATGGCCTTTCCATAATGATTTAGCTGGATAAAGGCGATGGGGTTGGTCGTTTCAAAAACTTGGGTATATCGTGATTTTGGCTGCACTGAAAAGCGAATCAAAAGGGTATTTACGGCGTCAAATTTTACCGGGAATGCCATTGGTTTCCACTGGGCATCGCTGGCCTTTACTAAAGTTGGAATAGGACTGACCACGCCACAACGCGTCAGCAATTGTCCATTTAAATAATACTCAGCTGCGATCGATTGTTGGATTTGAATGGCAAAAAGCCGTTGTTTTAAAGTGTCAGCTATTCTGAACTTTAGCTTCATCCAGCCTATTCCTTTTGCTGCGGCACGTGGTAAGGAATCGTGGATATCCCAGGTTGGATCGATGTCTTTCCACGCGGTTTGTATGGCTTGGATTTGTTGAATAGTATTTTCCGACATACAGTATTGCCAGGCTTTATTCAAAAGTAAACCTTCATTGGGTAAACTACTGATGAATAGCGTATCGCTTGGCTGTGCCAAAGCTAGCGTAGACCAAAAGAAGAAAATCAGGGTTAGGTGTTTCATACAGTTTATCAGCTACAAAGGTAAGTTAACAATAAATGCAGAACCTTCACTCGACGAAGACACTAACTTTACATTTCCCCCATGCCCCTTCACCACAATGTCATACGCCAAACTCAAGCCTAAACCCGTGCCCTGCCCAGTAGGTTTGGTGGTGAAAAACGGCTGAAAAATTTTGTTTTTGATCGCTTCAGGGATGCCATTGCCATTGTCTTTGACCTTGATCTCCACCTTGTCTCCTACAATGCTCGAACTTACCGTCACAGTAGGTTCGTATTCTTCAATTTCCAATTTTGCTTTTTCATTTACGGCATAAAAAGCATTGTTGATTAGGTTCAAGAGTACCCGCCCAATTTCTTGCGGAATCACCTCAATTTTGGGCAAATTGGGATCAAAATGAGTTTTCAGCTTAGCGTTGAAACTGCTGTCCTTAGCGCGCAAACCGTGGTAAGCGAGGCGCAAGTACTCGTCCGCCAGGGCGTTGAGGTCGGTAGAGACGCGATTCATCGCGTCTCCGGTCCGGGAATGTT
>NZ_JBBAKG010000251.1:0-2024 GCF_040403615.1 Haliscomenobacter sp.
GAGCATGCCGCAGGGGATTGAGATTTGGATTCATGATGTTCCATGAGGAACGACTCACCAACCAAAAGAACTTGAGTACACTAAACATAACAGTCCTTGAATGTTAAAATCTAATTATAACGTCTTCAAGGACAGTTGTCAACGGTTTTTGTCCAAAAATTTAGTTTACTTGTATCCCAGCCAAAACCCAGCCGCCTGCTGATTTTGATTTGGTCATGTTCCATACTTCTTCAAATGCTTCAGCTTCTGCTCCTACGTTTTCCTGTATTACGCCGGTGAATTCCACACTGGCTATGTAGTCAGCACCAGTTTCTTCTATGCCCAATAGTCTTGCGTCCAGTGATACAACTGCTGTTCTATGTGGACCAGCTTCACGGGCGGCCAATTGCTGTTGTATTTCTTTCAACATCGTGTCAGTCATCATACCACCAAGAGTAGCAACATCTGCACGATCCCATGCGGCCTGCAACAGCACAAAGTTTTGTTTGGCAGCAGATTCGAAACCTACCACATCAAATCCTGCAGGAATTGTCCATGTGGTTGTAGCCAAAGCTGATCCGATCATGCTACCACTGGAGAATCGTGTGGGTTGGTTGTAAGGATTAAACATATTTGAGGATGAGGCATTGTTGCCTTGATAAGCAAGATTATTTTCATTGCTTGTGTTCATACGCTTACGCATGAACCAGCCTATCACTGCCATGACCGCAACACCGATCAATAGCGCCATTAGGATATTGCCAAATGCCGCGCCTAGTCCCAAACTGCTGGCCAGCCATGCCAAGCCAAGCCCTGCTGCCAAACCTCCCAACATAGCACCCCATGGACGACCGGGAGCGATCGCTGGTGCCGCTGTTGGTGGCGTGGCCTGTGCGGGAGGTGCCGCTTGTTTTTTGCTTACATTGGAACTTTGTTGTCCCACGCTTTTGCCGCCGCCCATACGCTTTGCTTCTGCACTCACACTGGCAAAAGCCATCATACAGACTAATACTATTGAGATTAATTTTTTCATGTTATACGTGCCCCTTGTGGATCAATTGATTAACCATGTTGAGATCAAATTCTAATTTGGTGATACGATCTCGCATCTGTTGATATTCTTCACTATGAACATCGCCATTGTTAGTCACAATGTCCAAATACATGTGTGCGGCTTGGTCATGTGCAACTTGAACTTCTTTTTCTAATAACACTCTTCTATCTTTTAACATAATTTCTCCTAATATTTTCCTGATGCTAGCACTATCTTGCAAATGTGTTCTAATCTTTCTATGTGTTCGTATGCCCGCCATGGAGTGTTGCCAATAGCCACCACACCGTGTCCTTTGATTCCCACTATATCAAACTTGATATTGCCTTCGCGGTCAAGTCCCAAGTTATGATGACACGCTTTGCCTAATTCTTCACTGATAGGAGCAACATCTCCCACATTGTGTGCTACCCGGGTGTAACGATTGAGTTCAGGAAACGCATCTGAAACAGTGCCCAAGTCAATGCCGGCATGCATGGCCGCAATGCAGTAAGTTGGATGAACATGAACCACCACACGCACATCGTCTTTGTGCTGTCCTAATTCTTTCTGCAAACCAAAATGTAACGGCATCTCACCACTAGGTTCCAAGTTACCTGACAAGTCAGTTTGTTCAATAACACTCCACGAATAGTTAAATGCGCTGGAACCAACACCACTGTTAATTGACCTCCATATGGCAATCTTTTTAAACATCTCCGGTTGCATCTGCTGTTTACGTACTCCGCTGGGAGTTACATAAAAATGATCACGGTCATGATGTCGAATAGAAATGTTACCATCTCTACTGGTAATCCAATTACGCTTATAAGCGTCTACTAATATATCGCAACAAGTTTCTAACATTATAGTTTACAAGCCTCGCAATCTTCTTCTAACTCTTCTAAGTGATATCCGTTTAGTTGGACACCATTTATTTGTAGTTGCTCGGGCGCAATTTCAGCAACTTGTTTACTGCCTTGCTTGTTGATCAAGCTGTAGTAAAATGTTTTCA
>NZ_JBBAKG010000252.1:0-1917 GCF_040403615.1 Haliscomenobacter sp.
GTTTCGCTGTAGCCCCCTTGAGGTAATTGTTCTTTACTTAAGAATATTCCTAGCCCTTTCTTCACTCGAAGCCAGGTAAGGACTTGCTGCTCGATTTGAAAGGCGTCATCTCCCGTTTCAAAGTCAATTGCTTTGAATAAAACCCATCCATATTTTTGATGCTCTTTGATTCTGTTGACACGAGTTTTAGTATTTGCGATTCCAACCTTGTGGGCACCTAAATTTGGGTGAGTCATTAAATACAAGTATGCAGGTTCGTTGTAGTCCAAACCTTTGTCTGCGCAATATCGACAACCACCTTGACCAGTTCGAATGGAGGTGTACGAAGGGGTGACAAGTTTCTTGCACTTATTACAGATACATCTCCAGGGTTTTTCTGCCTTTACATAGTCCTCCATTGGAGTTAAACCCGCATTTACCATCACAGTAAATGCAGTTTTCGGGTCAACTCTTTTTCCTGCGCAGTATCCACAAGGATTCAAACCTTCATTGATTACCGAAGAATAAACTGGCGAAATCTTTCGTCCACACTTCATACATTCGCAATTCCAGCCTGCACGTGCCCCTGAATAAGGCTCTAAGGGTTTTGCACCGTGGCTTTGCATATCAACTATCGCTTCCTCGGGGTCAACTTTTCTACGAGTACAGTAGGCGCAGGCACTTCTCCCGCTTTGCACGGTGTTCCAAGTGGGATAAACATTCCTTTTGCAAGTATTGCAAATGCAGTGCCACTTTTTTGCATTATGGCTATATGGCTCCTGGGGTGTAACTCCCTTGGCAAGCATCACTTGGAATGCAGCATCTGGTTCTACAAAGTGACCTCCACAGAATTTGCAGCCTCCATCACCATTTCTAATGTCTGAGTACTTTGGGAATACTTCTTTGTTGCATCTTGTGCATCTACATTTCCACGCTGTTTTGCCCCCTGGATATGGTTCGAGTGGTTCAAGATTTGACTCTTGCATCTTCGCGATGGCAATGTGATGAGGAACAATCTTCCCCGCACAAACGCCACATCCTCGTCCACTCTTTACGCTGTTGTAGTGCGGCGCAGAAATTTCTCCACACCTATTGCACTTGGATTTCCAGGGTCGGTTTGCTCCTGGATATGCGACCAGTGGAGTGAGTCCTTTTGACTCAAAAAATTCGATTGCTTTGTCTTGTGGAGTCAATTGCTTTCTTTTGTTTTCCGCGTAGCCACATTTCAGACAACCACCTTGACCCCCTTGCAATGATGTAGCCATTGGGAAAACAATGGAATCGCACCGCAAGCATCTGCACTTCCATTTCTTCTGACTTGATTCATAAGGTTCCAGAGGTTCAAGATTCGCCTTCTTCGCAAGTTCAAATGCATCCTCTTGAGACATTCTCCCCGCAAGACCACGTTCATTTGCTGAGCAGAATCTGCATTTTGCACCCCTGTTCTTAACAGTATCGACGCGCGGATTTGATATCTTGCCGCAAGCCAAACATTTAGATTTCCAGCCTTTGCGACTTCCTTCATAGGGAACAAGTGGACTTAAATTGGCTGTCTCTAGAATCTTTCTTGCTTGCTCTTCACTAATAGTTGCTCTACTAGAACAATAGATGCAGCCACCCTGACTTCCTTGAATTGAGGAGTACCTTGGCGAGACTTCATTTTTACAAATCAGACAAAGAGATTTCCAAGGCCTTGCTCTTCCAGGGTATGGCTCAAGTGGCTTCAGATTTTTTGAAAGCATAAGAGCCACTGCTACTTCTTCAGGTATCTTGTGGCTCACGCCTCTATTCTGCCCTTACGTACTGACATCTCAATAGAACCTTGGGGAATCCCTATTTGAGTCTCTTCTATTGAGGCTTACATTTACGAGGGCATCAAGGAAAACTCTTGGGCATCCGCCTATTGTGAGTGTTCGAACTAGCAATCTTGGGCAAGCC
>NZ_JBBAKG010000253.1:0-1877 GCF_040403615.1 Haliscomenobacter sp.
AACGGAGGTAACGCAAGATACCAGAGTTGTCATTATTGTCATTGCCACCGATGAAAGCCAATTGGTTGTCAAAAGTAACACCGTTGAAACCTTCAATCTGGTAACTGTTTGGTGTAGTGAAAAGGTTGTGCGCACCTTTGCCACATACTACAATACCACCCCAGTCACCACGATCGCGTGCACCCGCCGCTTTGGCAGAAGTAAATACAACTGGTTTTGCAGAAGTACCGGTGATTTCAATTTGACCACCACGTTCTACAACGATGGTTGCGTAGTTCTTTGGTGAGCTATTCAGGTCAGCCAAAGCACGGATCACGGTTCCAGCAGGGATAACCAGTTTACCGCCGCTTTTTACAACTACAAAGCCTTTCAACAGATAAGTTTGATCAGCGCTCAAAGTTACCGTGTTGGTGATTACTTTTTCACCACGGATCGGCAAAGATGCCACCATACCGTTCAGCGTAGTAGTATCCGTTGGAGCAGGATAAGCTGTAGTTTTTGGATCCCAGTTTGTCCAATCTTTGGTCCAGTCTTTTGCAGCATCAGCAGAAAGCGCTCCAACATAAGTGGTTTGTTCCATTTTGAAAGGGACTGCTGTACTTGGAGTAACCAAAGTCAATGGACTCAAAATCGGGTTATCCAGGAAGTTGGCCCCAGTCAAAGCAGGTGAACCATCTACCGGATTGAAGTCAGGAGTAGTAGAAGAAGCCAACGGATTCACCAATAAAGTACCCGTAGAGAATGCAACTGGGTTGATTATGTTGGCCAATGGACCAGTTTGACGAGCCCAGTTGTTCAAGGCAGCCAATTTAGCAGCAGAACCTCTTGCTCTGGCAACTTCCAGCAAGCTGTTGGAAGTAGAGTCAGCAGGAGCCTGAGCAGCAGCAGTGTTCACGATCAGGTTGTTCGTAAAGAAAGTCTGATGCGACTTCTGGTCTACCGGAGTGTTTGGCGTAACTAAAGCCAAAGCAGCAGGGAAGTTGGTATTGCGAACAGTACTGTCGCCGTCGATCATCAGGAAGTTACGGTAACCCATGAAGATGCTGTTCACAATACGCAAAGCAGAGTTGCGACGGATGCGTGCACCACGACGGAAAGCAGCTCTGGTTCTGGCATTCATTTGAGAATAGGTAGCACCTACTGGAACTGGACCAACCATGGTATAGTTGGAAAACACAGCAGTAGTGATTGGCTTCACGTTGGCAGTACCAAGCGCTTCGTTGTCACTTTCAAAACCTTCAGAAGTAGAAGCGCCTGAAAGAGCGTTGTAAGTACCATCAAAATAAGCAGTGTCACGTACAGCAATACCGAACTGGTTCAAGCCGCTGTAACCGTTGTCTGTATCGAAATCGTCATCTGTACCTTTGAAGGCAATCAGGTTTTTGCTGTTCACTGCACCACCAAACCACTCGAAAGAGTCGTCGTTGGAGAAAGAAACCTGAATGTTGTTTACTTCAGTACCAGCACCAACTGCACCAAAAGTCAAACCGTTGATTTCCCGGTTGATTTCGAAGGCCAAACCACCGAATTCCAAACGGAGGTAACGCAAGATACCAGAGTTGTCATTATTGTCATTGCCACCGATGAAAGCCAATTGGTTGTCGAAAGTAACACCGTTGAAACCTTCAATCTGGTAACTGTTTGGTGTAGTGAATAGGTTGTGCGCACCTCTTCCACAAACTACGATACCACCCCAGTCACCACGATCGCGTGCACCTTCCGCTTTGGCAGAAGTAAATACAACTGGTTTTGAAACACTACCGGTAATTTCAATTTGACCACCACGCTCTACAACAATGGTTGCATAGTTCTTTGGTGAAGAATTCAGGTCAGCCAAAGCACGGATCACGGTTCCAGCAGGGATAACCAGTTTACCG
>NZ_JBBAKG010000254.1:0-1861 GCF_040403615.1 Haliscomenobacter sp.
TCCGGGAAACAATTGGAGTCTGACCCCAATTAATCCTTGATTTTGATTAACTGAATATCTGCTCGACTTTTAAAAAGCCCGTAACAAAATTTGAAATTTATGGAGGCCTTAATCATGGCGATGCTGTTCCAGTCGCGTGTATAAAAAAGTCTCCCTTTGCCGATGCTATTTTGGGGAACTGATGGCAACTTTTTGCCTTCAATGAACGACTTCACAGCGCGACAATACAGATCATGCGCATGATCCATTACTTTAATGTGAAGTTCGGTCAGGCTTTCGTTCCCAGTTAGAGGGGTCCGCTCAGTTGTGATTATTGAACCCGTATCAATCCCAGGATCAATCCATATAATTGTATTACCAATTAGATCAAACTCATTAAGCGCCAACGCCCAGTTTGTACAATTTGGTCCGCCTTTTATGTACGGTGAAATACCTGTGTGAAGGTTCATTACCCTGGTCGAAAATCGGTCTAGCGTCGCACCAGTAAGTAGATCGGTGCCAGACACAAGCACAAGGTCTGGGTTTTCACGTTCAATCAGGGTCACCAAATTTTCTGCATTGGCGGAAGAATGTACGCTAGAGGATACAGATGGCCAATCAACGAATAGATCTTCATAATGATTCATCATTTTCGCCCATGCCTTATGGAGACCAAAGGCTAATGTGCGAGATACTAAAGTTCGTACAATTTTTCTCTTTCCTTTGCGCGCTATATTAATCTTAGCGATGTGAGCAAGTGGAATGTCTTGGTGTAAACGTTGAGCGAGCGCACATTGATTGGCGCCAGCCCCGAAGATTAAAAAGATTTTCATAGGCGAGAAATACCACCAAGTGCTTTGAACTTAATCTCCGATCTAGATCTTCCATCGAAGGTGAAGCGTGTGTGAATACATTCACCCTCATCGAACTTTTCGCCAACTAGAAGTACATGATCCACGCCATGGGCAAGTACTTGTTCGGCCTGACCTGCGCGACAACTTCCGTTCGGAAATGCATAAATACTCATAGGTGCAGCAAGCTTGTCTTTGAAATATGCCACACAAGACTGAACATCAGCGTCTAGGTATTCGTCTGTCTCATACTCCATTGAGGAATGAGCATATGAATGTGCCCCTAGTTCATGGTTACCAAGGCTCCTTATCTCCTCCAACGTCATCATTGGCGTGGGCTCGAAATCTCCCCAATCATAAAACTGCGGGAGTAGGTAAGTGGCTATTTGGTCTTGCTCTGCCTGGGGTCTCATTTTGAGAAAACGTGAAAGCCGCCTCCCGAAATTGACATCAACTTGTGCACTAAATCCCTTGATTTGAAGTCGCTCAACAAGTTCTCTGGGGGCCTTGCCCACAAAATCTTGAGCAAGTACATTTAGAGGTGGTAATCCGCTATCGACGCACTTGGGAATGATGTTCTGATTAGCCCGTAGCCCATGCTTTGCGAGGATCGGCATAGCGTTTATGACAAAATCTCGGTATCCATCATCGAATGACAAAACAAGTTTTGGTCTAGTAGATTGTTCGGCAAGTTCACTGATGGTCACAACGGCGAACTCGCGTTTCACGAATGAAAGTAACTCGTCGAACAGGCCAGGGTCCAATGGTCGGTAATCGCTACCGTCGTCCGGCGCGACTCGATGCAAGTTCAAAATGGTAGTTCTTCCGGCACGTGACAAAGCTTGGAGACGCCTGCGAAGCAACGGACCATTTCCTAGTGCTGTAAAGGCAATAGTCTTCGCCATTTGGCGGAGTCCACTGCTAAAATTATTTAGCATTCGTTGTACTCATTTGTTAATCTGTTGAAACAATTAAATTTTCAATTCACATTTTTCAAAAATAATAGAAAATAATAGAGGACTGACCCCAAT
>NZ_JBBAKG010000255.1:0-1781 GCF_040403615.1 Haliscomenobacter sp.
GCATCTGCAACTGCTTTATCTATGGCTGTTTTGGTTTCCATTTCAACTCTCGAAACTTCAGTTGACGTCACAAATTTCTCTGTCAGAATTGGGATTTGCGCCACACCATTGAGTTCCGGATACATGTGATTCATGTTCCAATTATTAGCTACGAGACTCTCAACAACTGCTCGTGGAGCGAAATAATATGCTGGCCATTCAAATGTTGTCACTTTAGAGAAGTTTCCATTTTGATCTACAAGTGCCAATCTCAGCAAAACGGCGGAATTAAACCAGTCAACAAATTTGGGTACCACGATATGAAATCTGTTAAACCCTTTTTTTGAGTGGGAGATTCTTGAAACCCAAACTCTAGATGGATCACTTTTCATACTCAATTCGGCGTACAAACAATCAGAGCTACGATGTAAATTATAGGAAAGCCCTATGTCGTAATAACCGGGATGAAGATCATCACGAATCATCGTTCCACCATCATCAAATTCATAATAGGGAGAATTGGCTGGAAAAAGAGAATTGACGGCTGGAAAAGTCTTCAAGCTCCCTGTCGGAGTGCAACTCTTATCTAATGAACTAATCGGAGCAACTTTTGGATCAGTAGGAAATTTAAAGTTGAGCAAGCTCTCTACGAATTTATCAAATCGAACCCTGCGCAAGTCCTTAACGTAAATATCGTCCACCCGATCGGCTGTTTCACGAGCGATTTCTAACATCGAACTGATTTCTAAATCAGGGCGTATAGATTTTCCAATCGCAAACATCGCCGCCACTACCGGGGCGGAGGCAGAAGTACCAGTAAAGGAATCAAACCAAAGTTCCTTTTGGCTTTTGTCAGCAGAAATAGTTGCTACCTCAAAACCAGTTGGAGCCAGTAATTTCAGTCTGGAATCCGTATTGCTGTAAATTGAAATTTTGCCCGTGTCGGGCTCAACTGCGCCTACGCCAACAGCTAATGAATCACATGCGGGGCCAATCATCATTGAAAGCCAACCGTTATTACCTGATGATGCAACCGGAGCAATTCCAGCTTCAAGCAATTTTGCAAAATAAGGATGCTCATCCAGGTTCTGGCAGTAATTAGGAGATCTTGCCCCGTCTCCGTAGCCACCCCACGACATGCTGACGGCTGCAATATTGTATTTTGTCGCATTCTTAACAACCCAATCCATTGCATTTCTGCTTGCAGCGCTACTCGAAGTTCTTATAGGAATTATCATGGCCTGGGGAGCAAACTCAAGTACAGCACTTGCCGTGAGTGTTCCGTGTATTGCAGGCTGACCGGAAGCCTCGATAGCTGGTTCTGAAGCCCCAGGACCTTCTACAAGCTCCTGATTATTTGGACAATACTTTTCATTAGGAAGCTGAACACAAACTTCGGTAGCGATTCTTCCCACAAATTGCCTGGTATCACTTCTTACTCCGGAATCAATAACTACAACTGAGGTGCCTTCGCCTTGGTATCCCTTTTCAAATACTTTATCGGCTCCAACTAGAATGCGTGCTTGTTGGAGCTTGGTTGTACTTGTGGGCAATTTTAAAAAGGGAAGCGGAGCGGCCTCAGCATTTGCAAGTTGAACGAATGATGACGCAAAGAGAATTAAAGCTACCGAAAGAGATCTCATTTTCATGAGTAGATTCTGTCGGAATTGTTGAAAACTTGATAGATCAACTCTTTTTTCAATAGGGCCCTACTGCACACGCAGAGATGAAGATGAGCTGTAGATTTACAAACTAGTGCCCCGAGTGGGGGTCGAACCCACACTGGGAGGATTTTAAGTCCT
>NZ_JBBAKG010000256.1:0-1774 GCF_040403615.1 Haliscomenobacter sp.
GATTACGCGCTCCGCGCTTTTACGCCTCCGGTGTAGCGGGACGTCAATAGGAGAACGGATGCCCCGGATTTAAGCGGATTGGAACGGATTTCCCGCCTTCAGCGTGATGGCACAAAGTATCTAAAAAGCTTTGCCGCAGGCAAAGCAAAATCCGTTTTAATCCGCCCAAATCCGCGTCATCCGTTCTCCCATTGTTGTCGCTTTTAGCAAAAAGAGGCGAAGCCTCAAAAAGCGTGAAGCGCATAAAACGTCGTGCTCGTCGTGGTTTCAAAAGCGAAGCTGCGAAAAATGTCAATATTACTTCTTGTTACTCTCCGCTACAGCCCAATCCAAAATGGTTTAAAACTAGAACCAATCGACCGGAGGGTGCTTGGATTTTGGTGCTTGCTGGACAGCTTGTACCAGGTAGAATTTTCTTTCTGAGATTTCCGAAAGTATTCAATAAGAATCGAACGATCTAAACAAATCATAGGGCAATAGTCCAAGCGTTCATGTAATCACGCAATTCGGCGTATGCCTGTACTTGCTCTGGTTCCATTGTGGGCCCTGAGAGTAATTCAGCCATCAGTTTCTAAGCTGTTGCAAACCCGGAATAAGCTCTGTATTTCTCAGGATGAAAGCCCAGAACAATATCCGAAACCGGAACACCGCGTTTGATTAGTTCATCAGTGATGGGCACATCGGTATTGTTGGCCAAAAGCCAGATTTTTCCATTGTCGCTGATGTGAAAATGGAAAATGATTTTGTTGACAAAATACTCATTCGTTTCCCAGCCAGTTCGCAGCAATTGATAGTGGTGGCTTTCTTTGTCGGCAAGCACCAAATCTTGAACTTGATTGGGGCTTCTTTCGATTCTTTCTGCTTGAAGCACGTCCAGAATGATCTGTTCGTATACTTTCATTTCTGCCATTTTGCTAAAACTTTTGTTTCAGGTTCAAAAACAATTACTTTCAGACCTGCACGTTTTACGATGCGTTTAAAAAGCTCTTGATCAGCTAGTCTTTCATACTGAATTTTGGGCACAGCAACATATAAGACTCTGTCAGGTTCTTGTGCTTCTAAGCCGATTTGATAATCGATAAATTGACCAACAAGATTGTGTAAATCGTAAATGAGCGAAGGGCCCAAAAGACTTTTTACTTCAACAGCAATCTTTTCATGTCCTTTTTCTGCGGCAATCAACCGTTCCGCTCCCAAATCGATTTGCATTTTGGCTTCAAAAAGATGAAGGGCTTCCATACGGAGTTCATATGGATCATGAGTGATTGTCCAGCCATCTTTTTCCAAGGCTTCTTTAACTGTATTGTGAAATAAGTCTTTAGCCATTTATTCATACAAATTGAAACGCAAATTAAGCTTTTCTGGGATCATTTGCAATGCCCACCCAGATGATATGGGAACGTGGATAAAGCGGATCTAGCGGATTGACACGGATTTGATCTGCGGAAATCCGCTGAATCTGCGTCATCCGCGTTCCCATTGGGGTCGCTTTTGTAGTTGTGCACTTTTACTTGAGGGCTATTGAAATATTTCGTTGGTTATAGAGCTTCAATCAGGAAACATTTTTATTAAATTCATGATTATCAATAATTTACGTCAATTTATTCTTTGTCACTTTTTGCCTTGATGCAAAAAGTAACCAAAAAAATCAAGGCTGTTTAAGACTTATTGTAATGAGAGACTGCTTGGTTCAAAAATGGTCTTTTTTCCCTGCTTTTCGTTTATTTTCTCGTCCGTAGCGCTGTCCTGTCCCGATTTATCGGGGTACGCACTC
>NZ_JBBAKG010000257.1:0-1769 GCF_040403615.1 Haliscomenobacter sp.
AAGAAAACCGCGAGATCCTGAAGCAGTTTTATTCGGTACTCAAAGATGCTGATCCCTACCTGGAGTTTGTATTCATCACCGGGGTGAGCAAGTTTTCGAAGGTGAGTATTTTTTCGGATTTGAACAATCTCGAAGACATTACCCTCACTCCAGCGCAGAGTACTTTGCTGGGCATCACCCCAGAGGAATTGGAGCTGCAATTCGGAGCGGTACTGGATGAACTGGAAGCAGCAGAGCCCCAGATTCGACAACAAATCCGCCAGATGTACAATGGCTACTCCTGGGATGGTCAAAAACGCGTGTACAATCCTTTTTCATTGTTGCGTTTTTTGAAAAGCAAGTCTTTACAGAACTACTGGTTTGAGACGGGTACGCCTACTTTTCTGATCCAAATGATGTACAAGGCTGGCCGATTCAAATGGAATCCCTCGGAGTTTGTATCACTCCTAACCTTGGGGAGCTTTGACGTGGAGCAAATGGACTTGCATGCAGTGTTGTTTCAAACTGGCTACTTGAGCATAACCGAACTCAATGTACCTGAAGGTTGGTGCCAGTTGGATTACCCCAATCAGGAGGTTCGCGCCAGTTTGGAGCAATTGTTACTGGCCGCTTTCCAGCATCAGTCTGGTCATTCGGGCTTGCCCACGGTACTGGAATTGCGTCAGGCCTTGCAACAAAACGATCTGGAGCGCGTCATGAAAGTCATCAATACTGCCTTTGCCGACATTCCTTCTGATCTTTGGAAAGGTGCGACCGAGCTGCACTACCACGCTTTGGTACACCTCACCTTTAGCCTCCTGGGCAATTACCTCAAGAGTGAAGTCAATAGCTCCTTAGGGCGTTGTGATGCCATCGTGCAAACTGCTACCCACATTTATGCCTTTGAGTTCAAATTGGAGCAAAGTGCGGCGATCGCCATCCAACAAATCATCAATAAAAACTACCTGGGGCCGTATCAGTTGGATGCCCGCCAGAAAGTGGCGGTAGGAATCAATTTTTCGCGAGAAAAACGGGGTGTGACGGAGTTTGACTGGAAGCGGCTAGCATAAAATGCTAACAAAGCTGAGCACTCACACCTTTACACGGATTTGATCCGCGGAAATCCGCTGAATCCGTGTGATCCGCGTTCCCATTGGTGTCGCTTTGCTTGTATTATGCTGCGGCAAAGCCGCTTATTTCCGCACGCTTTTATTTAACCGCGTCAACTCGTTTATCTGCGGTTAATAAAATAATATGGGTTCAGCACGGCTGTAGAGGCGGTGTCAGTTTTGGTTAGGTGTGTTGTTTGAATCCTGGGCGGCACGTTCGATAGCTGCTTGTACGCTTTCTAGGGGCAGATTGAGGATAGCCGCAATCCGTTCAGCGCTGAAACCTTCCTGCATCAATTCGGGTACAGCGTTGTTGAGGAGTTCTTCATCGCGTTTGGCTTCGCCGATTTCGATGCCTTGTTCAAGACCTTGTTCAAGACCTTGTTCAAGACCTTGTTTTTTAAATTCTTCCTGGATTGCTTGTTCGAATCCCATTGGTTGAGTTGCTTTGGTGATCACTAATAAATCCTGTTCAAATTTAGTTTTTATTTCTGAATTGTCAAAGTCGACATAGAGGGAAATGAACCATATAATGAACTTAATGTGGTCTTTGGGGAGATTGCGCTTGAGCAAGCGTCGGATCATGTCGAGTTTTAGCTGCGCCAGTTTTTGTTCATCTTTGGGTTTTTTCAGGAATTGCCATGCGGCTTCCATTACAGCAGCAAAAGGGTTGGGATCATT
>NZ_JBBAKG010000258.1:0-1726 GCF_040403615.1 Haliscomenobacter sp.
AAAAAAACTCCGCGAAACTCCGCGTCAACTCCTTTACTCCGCGGTTAAAAAAACGCTTACGAAAAAAAGCTGGCATTGCAGCAGCACACTACCCCCAAAGCAACCCCAATGGGACACAAAAATGCCTTGCGGGCAAGGTTGTGCTGGTGATTACCAACCCCCAAGCCCCTGGAAGGCAGGGGCGATTGGTTTTGATTTTTATTCGTTGAAGCAGCTTCGCTGCTTGTTTTTTAATAACCGCGACGACGCGACGGCGCGACGGGAAGTGTGCTTCGCACACCTTTTTCGTCGTTTTACGTCGCGCATTTGGCGAAGCCAAATGAATCGTCGCGCCGTCGCGTCGTCGCGGTTATAAAAAACGATTGGGCGCAGCCCAATCCAAAATGGTTTAAAACCAGAACCAATCGACCCTGCCTGGAAGAGGAGACCAGCTTACGTTAGGTCGATATTCTACCTTTTTGAGCAAAAGTAAGATTTTTACTTACCGAAAATCTGCTCCCCTTCCAGGCGCTGGGGGTTCTGAAGTGCAGCTACAAATATCACAAGATTTTGATAATCAAAATTTTATAAATATTTTCAAGGCAATTTGGTTTTGATGTTTTAATGCGTTTACCCACCCCCCTCCACCACCCAACACAAAAAAAACACCCCCACTCTTTTGGTTTTTACCACATTCTTCGTATCCTTGCAGCACGCTGACCAACAGCCGTTCTTTCACCGCAATCGCGGTACCTACTCCGAAAAGTCTTTGCGACCTTTCGACGGCGAAGCCGTAAAACCTTCATACACCATCATCGTCATTCATCATTCGAATAATTCGTCATTCGCTAAATAGCACCCCATTCGTTATTCATCATTCGAAAAATTCCTCATTCGAATACTTCGTCACTCCCCAACATGACTGAACACCTCACCATTCTCGAAGCCGGACGGGCCGAAAAAAACTACTGGCGCGACCTTTGGCGCTATCGGGAACTTTTTTTCATCCTGGCCTGGCGCGACGTATCCGTACGGTACAAACAAACCGTGATTGGGGTAGCCTGGGCAGTCATTCGGCCCTTCCTGACCATGATCATTTTTACGGTCGTATTTGGGCGGGTGGCCCAATTGCCCACCGACGGCAGCGCACCCTACGCCCTGTTGGTGTTTGCAGGCATGCTCCCCTGGACCCTGTTTGCCACCTCCCTCGGCGAAGCCTCCAATAGCCTGATCGGCAATTCCAACCTGATCAGCAAAGTGTATTTCCCGCGCTTGATTGTGCCCACTGCGGCAGTAGTCACCGCTTTTGTTGATTTTTTGATCAGCTTTGTGCTCCTGGTGGGCATGATGATCTACTACCAATACGCACCCAGTTGGAATATCCTGCTTTTGCCCGTATTCATGGTCTTGGCCTTGTTGGCCAGCTTGGGCCCAGGGCTGCTCATGACCGCACTCAATGTCAAATACCGCGATTTTCGCTACATCATACCGTTTATCGTACAGTTTGGTTTGTACGTTTCCCCCGTGGGGTTCAGCACCAGTGTGGTACCCGCCGAGTGGCGACTGCTCTATAGCCTCAACCCCATGGTAGGCGTGATCGACGGATTCAGATGGTGCATCCTCGGCAATGACAGTACCATGTATTGGCCGGGGTTTTACCTCAGCCTGGCAGTCACCGCCTTGTTCCTGTGGTGGGGCATTGCCCTGTTTCGACGCATGGAGAAGAGTTTTGCAGATTTGATTTAAA
>NZ_JBBAKG010000259.1:0-1653 GCF_040403615.1 Haliscomenobacter sp.
CCCCAAAACCCCAAAACCCCAAAACACCACTGAGAGAGGGAAGAAGATTTATGAAAATATAAAGTATACAATGGCCTATCATTGACATAGTCTCAAGGCACTGTCCACCCATGAACCAATGGGTGCAAAAGTATATAAATGCGATATTAGGAGTATTTATAAGACTAAAATAGATTCACTCAGTCAGCGAGTGAAGCTTTGTTGATGGTATTTAACCACGGCTTTCAGCGCCATGAGGGTTTTATGTAAATTTATAGTCTCCAACCATGGAGCTTTAATGTATCATTGAAAAGTATGATGACTCTGCCTATTGCATGGCAGAGTAAGTGGCAGTGGCGGTTTCATCCAAGCCCTAAAACTTGCCGTTTTAGTCTCGGACGCGCTTTTTAGCAGCCGCCTACCTATTTTTATTTTTGGATTTCGGGGGCATCATTATGCCACCTGCGCAGGGGACAGCCACAAGCTTTTCAGCTTGCCGTAGGCTGTACTCCAACCTCTCCCTGTATCGCTTGACTCGGAACTCGTGCGACCTCTTCTTGCGGTACTCCTCTCGGCGCGCCATCGCAACCAAAAGTTAAGTCCTCTGCAAGGCTTAGCGGGGGGCCATTTGCTAACTCGAGCTCGACGCTGTTGTGACCACCGACTGATGGAAGTTTCCATGAGAGGGTGGCATAAGCGGAGCATGTTAGCAAGGCCGATCGCTTGGTTGACCCATAATCTACATGGCCGCTGCTGCTTATTGTTGTCTATCATCAGAGACAAAAGCAGCAGGGTGTGCGAGATGAGTCAAGGTGCACGGTTGGTAGCCTCTCATCGCCATCTCCGAGGGATGGCGTAAGATATGCGAGAAGGTAACGGGATTGTTGTTAAATCCAACAAATTAACCATCAGCAAAGTCCTTTCTTTGCATCCCGCCAAAATTATTGCCTCCCTTGAAGCCATTTTATTTCTTCCTTGCATTTCTAATGACTTTGAAAATAGGTTGCTTCACAGGGACGATTTCGCCCTGATGGTCAAACTTTTCATAGGCCTGCAAGTCAATGGCCTCTTTTTACAAGGGGGAATGTACTAATTGCGGGCCGTCCATATCATCATGTAGTTTGATATAGTTTGAGGGACTCAACTTGTTGTTTAATGTGGGCATCGCCTCATTGTTAGTAAATATATCCCTGTAGCAAGAACTTGGATTATACTGGAAATTTCCATGGAAATTTAAAGTACACTCTTGGGATTCAAGGGGCTCCAATGATGGACACGGTATGAAACCCTCCAAATTATTGGTTAATTGGGAACTTTGCTAAGTATTATTTATGTGGTTGTAGTTGAATTAAATTATAGGATCTTCCTGCAACTCGGGCAATATCTAACCGGGACTGGGTTCGATATTTGTATGGGGATTTGGTGAGACTAGAAATGGACTGTAATTGTTCAAATATTGTCCAAAATAAAGTTGATTCCCGTATTATGGAGTTTGAAGGTCGAAGCCTGGATATTCCAAAAATGGAAATCGGTCGATGTAGCCTTCGTATGTGCCGTCAAGGCCATCAGAGTTGTCGTTCATTATTTTCAGGGGGATTTTGTAAGTTTAATATGAAATATAATAATTATTCACTGAGAGAGGGAAGAAGGGGTTTTGGGGTTTTGGGGTTTTGG
>NZ_JBBAKG010000260.1:0-1630 GCF_040403615.1 Haliscomenobacter sp.
CATTGCTAAATTCTTACACTGCGGGTTGTGTACTAGGCACTAAGAAATTTCTACTAAAGCGCGTAGGCTCAATTTATGAAACGCATCAGCACGGTTATCCTCATAGTAATTACCTTGGTCATTAACTCGATTTCGCCTGCAAACGCTGCTGTGACTTGGTCCCAAACATCAACTCTAGACACGACATTTGATGGCAGTGTATACAACCCACAGTATGACCTGGAATACACAACTGTGGCAATATTTGATAACAACTCTGACAAAATAAACTTTTACTTGGAATTTTCGAAAATACCAACAGTTAATATGTTTAACACTGGAAATGCTGCTTTTGGAGTAATTTTGTTAGATTACGATTTTAATAATCAAGCAGATTTTGCACTCTACACCCAAGATGTAACTCTGACA
Organism: Haliscomenobacter sp.; assembly: GCF_040403615.1. Taxonomy (NCBI): domain Bacteria; kingdom Pseudomonadati; phylum Bacteroidota; class Saprospiria; order Saprospirales; family Haliscomenobacteraceae; genus Haliscomenobacter; species Haliscomenobacter sp. Next base: position 409 of record NZ_JBBAKG010000260.1, read on the forward strand.
ACTGACCTTACTGGAGTTGATGGGTTAGCCAATGTATGGACTGGGGGGGTTAATGTCTATTCTCCTTGTGCTGTTTCAGTGTTTACAAATATTGCTGAAGGTAAGAAGTGGATAGGATTTTCAACATCACGGAGTTGTATTGGACTACCAAAATCATTTGGGCTACTCGGTTTAGCACAGAATAATTCAAAGAATTCAGGAAAAGATTTTGATTTTGCTCCAACAAACTACTTCCGCGTAAACCTGCCTACCACCGCCACGGGAGGGAGCACTACAACGACAAATCCTGATGTTGGAGCAACCTTTATATTGCCTACTACAAAAGCAAATGAGTCAAAAGCAGCAAGTACATACTCAGATTCACCACAGGACTTGTCCAAGCTTTCAGAAGATTTACTTCCTTCTGTCGTCACCGTTCAATGTGATGGAGGGTCAGGCACCGGTTGGAGCGCAGATGTAGCTATGTCCACCGACCTTCAGTCAGCGGGATATAAATCTCTCGTTGTAACTAATCATCACGTTATCCAGAATTGCTTGACAAGTAAGTTAGTAACGCTGGTCTTAAACAGCAAAGTCTCTTTGCCTGGAACAATTGTCTCTTGGAGCAAGAATGATGACATTGCCGGCATAGCTGTGAAATCTTCGATTCCCGCATTGCAATGGATAGGTTCAAATCCGAAGCAAGGATGGTGGGTGGGTGTATTGGGTTCTCCTCTAGGAGTTTCTGGAATTCTAACTACCGGAATCATTTCATCTACCAATTCCATCGGTAGTAGATTTACTTTCACAGCCGCTATCAATCCGGGAAATTCAGGTGGACCTGTATTTGATAGTACTGGCCGGGTTCTCGGTCTAGCTACATCCAAGAACCTTATTTCGACAGATTCACTTGCAGAAGGATTCGGAAATGCACAAGGTACTCCGCTGCTTTGTTCAATAATCGTAAGTTGCACCATCGAGAAAAGTCCTTGGAATGGAACGCCGAAGTACCCTTCTTCATCTTCCGTGATTGATAAGGCAGCAGCTGAAGCTGCAGCAAAGATTGCTCAAGAAAAAGCAGTTGCAGATGCCAAGGCAGCAGCTGAAGGTGCAGCAAAGATTGCTCAAGACAAAGCAGTTGCAGATGCCAAGGCAGCAGCTGAAGGTGCAGCAAAGATTGCTCAAGACAAAGCAGTTGCAGATGCCAAGGCAGCAGCTGAAGGTGCAGCAAAGATTGCTCAAG
>NZ_JBBAKG010000261.1:0-1527 GCF_040403615.1 Haliscomenobacter sp.
GGTATCCCCCATAAAAACCTGTGCTGGAAAAGCATTGTACCACAAAAACCCAAAACCCCAAAACCCCAAAACCCCAAAACCCCGATTCAATCAGTGTAAGTGGGAATAAATTAATGAAATGTTTAAAGTGATTCTTTAATTTGAGCCACAATCTTGGCCGGCGATGTCTTGATCTAAAAAGGAAAAGTTAAGCGAAAGGCTTGCTCGTGATGTCCCAGGCTTTTCCAAAATTATTATAATTTTTCTGGCTTTAACTTGCTCGGATTCTTTTTATATTAAATATAAGTTTGCACGAAAAGTAAAAGTTAATAGCAAGAATGAGCATCTCCCACACCAACAACTCCACTTTGACAAATCTGTCAGGATTCTCCACAGCAATTACCCCATGTCAATGGGGTGAGTCCTAATACACATTCCGCGTGGTCCTTTAAGGCCTGGCGGCCAGCGGCAAGACTGCCCTTTTCAACCGCTTCAAATCGGACTCCTTCACTAGTACGAGGTGCCACACTCCCACCGTGCGCAGCCAGGTGTCTACCACCTTCGGAGAGTGCCTTGGGAAGAAGGTACAACTTCAAGTTTGGGACACCCAAAGCTCCGAATATTACTAATCCGCCACCGAGAGATAACTCATTAAGACCGCCGACGCCCACGTCATATTGTTCGATATCACCAATCGCCTGACATTCAACTCTGTGCGCTCTCAATACCTCGACAACAAGGCACAGATTCGTGGTAAATCGCTGGAGAACTACCCTGTTACTATCATAGTCGGTACAAAGACTGACCTTGCCTATTAGCGCTAAGTATCCCACGAGGAAGCCTAGTGCCTTGCCACAGAAATCAATGCCCTCTATTTCGAAATCTCTTCGGCGATCAACACCAACGTTCACTACCTCTTCGAATCCGTCCTCTCCCACCTGATCGACACCGTCGTGGTGGATTACACGGATGAGGACCTCGCGTATTCTGACGAGTAACAAGAGGTTGCCAACTCCGGCGACTCCGTTGATGATTTAATAATAAGCGATGACGAACGCTAGGCATAGCAGTAGCAGCAGTAACAGCAGCCAATCGAATAATAGTGAACTCAAACTTCAAGACTCATACAACCAAACTGCAATTGAGGGTTCTCCTGATTCCTCACCCTGCGAATGGGATAATAGGCTAATCAAATGAAAGTATTCGATAGTAAAACCCAGCTCCCCTGGGGAAAAATTATATGCAAAATATAATTTGCCTAAATAAATTGGGATCCGCCACCTGCTCGCCGACGGAGTACCTTGGAATCAATCGATACCAAGTTATAACATTAAACCTACCACAACGTCACGAGTTATAAATTTAAATTGGATTCGCAGCAATTTGTTAATAGGGGGGGGAGCAATAATAATATTATTAAACTATCAAAGCAATCAACTCATTCCGCAATAACTTTTAATTATATAAGACATATTTTATACATTGAAAAAGTATTATTAGAAGCTTGTTCCATGAACCAGGGGTTTTGGGGTTTTGGGGTTTTGGGGG
>NZ_JBBAKG010000262.1:0-1439 GCF_040403615.1 Haliscomenobacter sp.
TACGGTTCAAAAAAGCACTATGTTTTCTACCTAAAAACCGCGCTTTTGACCCGATAACGCAGCCCAAATCAGTTAAAAGCCGCAGTTGAGTTGGTATAAGGCGCGGAGAAGGACTCGGTACCCACACTGGAGCTGATCAAAACTGCCGTGTTAAATGGAGAGTTGGACACACAGATTGATGCCGCCGACAACAAGCTGCGCGATGGCTTTGCTCAGTAAATGTTCCGAATTGAACAAAGGCGCTTGAGGCGCCTTTGTTTGTCCATCGTCCCGTTAATGGACGATTGATTGTTGGATGTCCTTGCTCAAAAATTAAGCAGGTCAAGAATTGGTAGTGGCTCAGTTTTGGTGCCACTAAACACTTTCCCGATACAGATAGTTGTCAGCAATGGATCAAGTGTTTCCACTGTTGTAATCAGTGAGGGTCAAGATTGATATTAATAAATTGACTACTTCATGCCGTTATTTTTTTATTGGAACTATTTGAAAGCAACATTAAGTAATGCTGCTTTTTCCTCTGAGTAGTCACCTTCCACACTAGCAAGCACTTTGCCTTGTTGCGTGACGATTACAACAAAAATTGATTCAGTTTTCTGAGGTAAGCCCATTGATTTCAAAAAAAGGAAACGGTCGGTATAGAGCGTGATAATTCTGTTTCTCATGACTTCATCACGAACATTCATTCGCATGCCACCGTCGATAAAGTTACGTACAAACGTGATTCCTGAATTTATGATGGGAAGCTCGACCCATGCTTCTGTACTGTTCTTCAAGTTCAAACCCTGTACCCAGGTGTCGATATTGGGTTGTTGGTCTCTGCCAAAAGCGATAATCGCCAGAGTTTTTTCGCCAGGCAGGTCTTGCGGTAAGGTCACTGTGCGATCAGCCAAAGTTTTAGCCTGAATGGTGGGCATCTGACCTATTGGCTGCGTTTGTGCGCTGGCACATAGATTTGTCACTGCCATAAAAGAGATAAAAAGTGTTAATTTGAATATGGTCAGCTTGTCGTGAATGTTTTTCATAAATGCCTTCTTCGTTGCGAATTTAGAAATGTCCAAGTATTATTTTAGCAAGGCCGTTGCAGTGAAGGCGTTACCCCCCGCATCCTGCTAGACCCCAAACTTGATTCAAAAGTTCATTGAATCTAATCGGCTTATCTCAACACGTTGTGACCATTTTTCGTAAAATACGATTACTAAGGAAGAAAATGCAAATTAAAGAAAATATAAAAGAATCTGATCGTTGTAATTGTGGTCGTAGTCCGACAGGTGAATGTATTGGTTGTTATTTTTTAACTGGTGCGGAGTTTGAGACTAGGCTCGCAGAATATCTAGCAGAACAACAAGACGACAAACATGCAGTGGGAACATAACATTCAAAGCATATACAAAAACTCATCTTTGTTTATCTGCCTCACACCCACTGTCGTGTAACACGAC
>NZ_JBBAKG010000263.1:0-1405 GCF_040403615.1 Haliscomenobacter sp.
TTCGTTGAAGCAGCTTTAACAACGAGCAATAAGAAGTAATCTTGATATTTTTCGCAGCTTCGCTGCTCATGCTTAATTTAACCACGACGTACACGACGATTTAGCGCTTCGCGCTGGATAACGACGCTTTGCGTCGTGTTGTGGCGGTAGCCATTCGTCGTGCTCGTCGTGTACGTCGTGGTTACAAAAAAGAGCAGGGAAGCTGCGAAAAAAACCTTGGAATTGGTATTCACCGCTAGCGGCGGATGAGGCGTGTCAAAGTCCGTTTCAATCCGTTTAGTCCGTTTCATCCGTTTTACCATCCTTTTAGTAAAAGGAAGGCGAAGCTTCAAAAGTAGGGGATAATTCGTGAAAATTCGGGGCATTACTTTTCACCGCTCGCTGCTATCGCTGCTTGTTTTTTAATTACCGTGACGACGACGATTACGCGCTCCGCGCTTTTACGCCTCCGGTGTAGCAGGACGTCAATAGGAGAACGGATGACGCGGATTTGGGCGGATTGGAACGGATTTCCCGCCTTCGGCGTGATGGCACAAAGTACCTAAGTAGTGGGGCAAAAATAAGTGATCATTTTTTTATCGCCCCTTATTTAATCGCAATTTGAAGTCGTTTTCCCAATCCAGCCTCGATGATTTTTTTTAAGGTCAGTAACTCAATATCCGCCTTGTTGTTTTCAAGCCTGGAAATGTAGTGCTTACTGGTACCACTTTTTTGGGCAAGTTCTTCTTGGGTTAAACCGGCATCTTTTCGAGCCTGTTTGACCATCAAACCAATTTCTGGATTGGTATCGCGATCTGGGGTGCTGTTTTGGTACAGAACCTTAGGGTCCAAATCATAAGGATAAAAAACCGTTTGCCCTCTACTATCCTTAGTATAGATCCCAATATTTGGCCAGCCTATGGTCGCCCCTATAAGCTGAATTTGATTGAATTCATTGGCATCGGATAGCAGTGGGAAAGCTGGATCATCCTTGTCAACTTTAAAAACATCGCGGAACAATGTCGAAAAGTCGATTAATCTTGATTCACCATTGTTGAATAGGCAAGACACAGTGTATCCGTCCAGGTGGTTTATTCTCAAAATTCTAGGAATGCTTCTTAGTCCTTTCATGATGCCTATAATTTCAATCGTGGGCATTTAGATGATTTTAAACTTAAAAATAGAACAAGTTGATTAAATAGTCAACTTTTGGGTGAAAAAAGGTAGAATATTGACCTAACGTAAGCTGGTCTCCGCTTCAAGGGGGTTTTGGAGGTTGGTAATCACCAGCACAATATTGCAAGCAATGCATTTTTGTGTCCCATTGGTGTTACTTTGCTTGTATTGGGCTGCTGCAAAGGCAGCTGTTGTTCGTAAGCGTTTATTTAACCGCGGAGTAAGGGAGTTGACGCGGAGGTTCGCGGAG
>NZ_JBBAKG010000264.1:0-1382 GCF_040403615.1 Haliscomenobacter sp.
TTAGGTTGCCTACTACTGGCACTACCCTAAACATTCGTAACATTCTTGCTATTGCCTATCAAGCCTTAGGCTCAAGCAAAGAATGGATTCCTATTCGCAGTTACCGCTTTGATGGTAATGCTAACTCAACTGCATTTACTAGCGGTCAGACTGTATCTATCTATGACTACATTCCTTCAGGACGCAGTGTTCAGGTTGTATATGCAACTGACCCAACTCCTTTTACTGCTAACACAGAAAACTTTGCAACACAGACTGGTTTGCCAGAGTCTTGCAAAGACTTAATTATTCTTGGTGCTACTTATCGTTTGCTATCTAACCTTGACCCAGCACGTGCGTCAATGGTTAGCCCACAAGCAGATGAGACAGACTCCAAGCGTCCATACGGTTCATCTCAATCTCTTACTAGACAAGTTTATGCTTTGTTTACTCAAAGATTAAACGAAGAGGTTAAGAGCCAGCAAGAAAAATATCCTATCCGTGTCCACTACTCCCTTTGATAGGCAGATAAATGACAACTAGAAAATACTCGTCCCGAGCCCAGCAAACCACATTAAGTAGCAGCATCACCTCTGGTGATGTGTCTATGACCGTAGGTTCTGGTGCCAACCTAATGGGTGGTAAAACACCTACGGTAACTCAAACATACACTGTTGTTATTGACCCTGATACGGCTCTTGAAGAAATTGTAGATGTCAGTAACTACACATCAGGTAATACACTTACCATTGCTAGAGGTATTGATAACGGCAATGTTGGCGTAGCCCACTCTGCTGGTGCCATTGTACGACATATGGTTATTGGTCGTGACTTACAAGATGCTAATGACCACACTGAAGCAACCACTGGACACGGTGCAACTGGTGCCGTAGTTGGTACAACTAACACACAGACTTTAACTAACAAGACTTTAACTGCTCCAGTTATTGCTGTCATCAGCAACACAGGCGCATTAACCCTACCTACATCTACTGACACTCTTGTAGGTAAAGCAACAACTGACACTCTTACTAATAAGACTCTTGACACAGCAGGTACAGGTAACGTTCTTAAAATTAACGGAACTACTGTTAGCGGAACATCTGGTACTGGTTCAGTGGTTCTTGCTGTCTCACCTACTGTTACTGGCACAGCAATTGCTACCAACCTAACTGCTTCTGGCACAGTAACTGCAGCCTTATTCTCTGGTCCTTTGACTGGTGCAGTAACTGGCAACGTAACAGGTAACGTCACTGGTAACCTAACTGGAACGATTACTGGTAGTGCATCTCTTAATCTACTTAAGAGTGGTGATACTATGTCTGGTGCTATTGCTATGGGTGCTAATAAGATTACAGGTCTTGGTACACCTACTGCTAATACAACAGATGCAGCCAATACCG
>NZ_JBBAKG010000265.1:0-1375 GCF_040403615.1 Haliscomenobacter sp.
GGACTGTCAGATGAGTCGAACCTCTGCCCACCTCTGTTAGGGCACCTGCAAGTTAGAGGAACAATTGGAATTTCAAAGTCATGTACCCGGTCTTGGAGACCAATTTCGGCCTTTCCGTGTTCAAGCCCTGGCAGTAACTTCTAACTTTTCACGTACAAAATTACAGCGCTGAGTGCAAAATCTACCAAAAAGCTGAAAGTTTGTATTTTGATTCTGACTCTTGGGCTTTAGGGCATGGCGATTCAGTGTTAGTTGCCAAATCATTGGCGCAACTGAATAAAAAAATGGCTATTACCCGCTGTCATAAAACGTAAAACTAGGGCTTGATTTTCAAATGTGAATCTTTGATTTCCCCAGAAACTATCCAGGCATACTGTGAAACGGAGTCTCGAGTGTTTGTCGATGATGTGGTGGTATTGAAAATTTCTGAAAAAACGAAGAACTCGTTGCTCTCTTCAAGTGCCACCGGAGTGAAGCCTGCGCCTTTGTCACTGCTTTCAACCCTCTTGGGGAACTTCTTAGCCACGAGCAAAATTCAGATTTGCAGAAGCGACTTGAAGAAGAAATCCAGTTCAGGGGACTTACGTACATTGCTGGCGAAGGTAAACACCCTGTTGGAGAGTGGCCAGGGGAGCCAAGTTATCTTGTCTTTGACCTGTCTTTAGAGGCAGCAAAAACGCTTGGCAGAAAATTCAATCAAAACGCTATCGTTTGGTGCGGCCTAGATGCCGTACCGAAATTAATTCTGAGAAATTGGGGTCAGACTCTAATTAAAAGTTAACTCTTATTTTTATAGCTACTTGCACCCTAATCCATTGGTTTAGCTGCCTAAAGAACAGAATTTTGGTCAGATTCCAATTAACCGCTTGGGTCCTGTAACGCATCAAGCTCAACCTTGAGTCGGTATGCCTCCCGCCAGCTTGCTTTGGGTTTTTCTGTGATTCAAGCGACGCACGATTTCTAAAATGCTGTAGTTGGCTTGCGCGTTCAGCTGGGCTTTGACGCGCCACAACTCTTGCAAGATGGGGTCGCGCAAACCAACCAAGTCAGCTGCTGGTACGGTTTGATGGGATGCAGATAAGGTCATAGCGTTATCTCCTCAAAAATCTCTTTGGGTGTGGCAATGATGGGAGGCCGAAATCCCAATTCACTTATTTTGTTTTGTAGCTTGAACTTTGCTGCCGGGCCAACCATGTGTGCAAAGTTCCAAGAAGCAATGTAATTAACGGCATGCAGAGTAGCCAGCGCAAAGGCTAATTGGGGTCAAGGCTAATTGGGGTCAGACTCTAATTGATTTAAAAGTGGCTAAATCTCAATGAGTACGGGCGCTAAATGCTCCCGTATTTATAGCAATCTTAACCGCTCAACTGCCCCG
>NZ_JBBAKG010000266.1:0-1321 GCF_040403615.1 Haliscomenobacter sp.
GGCCGGCAAATCTCGCGACGCTTTTTTGGCCAGTGGTTTTTACAATTTTCCGACCTACCCTCAGTTGGTGCCGGACCTCAAGCAATTGGTTGCCAATGACACTAAGGCGACGCCTTCTGACAAATACGCCATTTTTATGGATGCCGACAAATGGACCGTTAATGTAGGCTACCCGGGTTATGCCAATGCGGCCATCGACGAGATCTGGAAAGACTGGCTCATACCCAAAATGTTTGCCGATGCCGCATCCGGCCGTCTGACGCCGGAGGCTGCACTTGACCTTTATTCTGAACAGGCGACTCAGATTTTCAAGAAATGGCGAGCGCAGAAAAAAGTCTAGAACATAGTGGTTGGGTCGGCTGCGCTTAGCGTGGCTTGAATGATGAGTCAGGAGTGAGGAGTTAGTATTTTGATGCGAAGATTGTCTGGGTTTGTAGGGTGTGTGCTGTTGCTTGTCTTGACGTGTGGGGTCGTCTCTGCAGCCGATACCAAGAAAAAGCGCATCTTTATTGTCAGCAGTTACAACAAGGCCTATATTTGGTCACTGTCTACCCAAAAAGGCGTCAGTGCTGCCATGCTTAAGCTGGGTTATCTTGACACTGAGCAGCAAGTCAAACAGCTGCAACGAGACGACCAAGTCGAGTCTCGCAAAGCGGTGATCAAAAAAGACTGGATGGATACCAAGCGCAAAGACAGTCGTGCTGAGATGGCTATTTCAACATCGCGTATCTTGGCCGCGATACTGGCGTTTGGCCCTGATCTGGTCTTGTTGGGTGACGATAATGCTGCCAAACACATTGGGGGTCAACTGCTCGACTCCAAAATTCCGGTTGTGTTTTGGGGAATTAACGGTTTGCCCTTGAAGTATGGGCTCGTGGACAGTATGGATGCGCCCGGCCGAAATGTCACGGGTGTCTGGCAATCCGGGTATCACAAGGAAAGCCTAGATCTGCTGAAGAGACTGGTGCCCAATGCCAAGACATTTGCGATCCTCGCCTGCGATTCGGAGTCATCACGGCCCAATGTAAAGATGATTGAACAACTGGCTGAGCGCGGCAGTTTGCCTCTCAAGTTGGTGGATAAAGTGCTGACCAATTCACTTGATGAGTTCAAGGCGCGGGCATTGGCTCTGTCTAAAACAGTGGATGCTTTTTTCGTGCTCAATCACGATACCTTGCGTGATTCAAAAGGGAACCACGTTGATATGCTGGAGGTCGGTCGTTGGTACCTGAACAACATCAAGATTCCAGAGGCTTCGCATGAAGACCAATTTGTGCTGGAGGGGATGCTGCTCACCGCCAATGATTCGGGATATAACCAG
>NZ_JBBAKG010000267.1:0-1287 GCF_040403615.1 Haliscomenobacter sp.
CATTCCTATTGCAGTTTCGCGATCAACTTCACCGTATGGGTTTGTGCCCATAACCTTGTCGCGACCTAAAAGGTCAAAAAGGCAGAATTCAATGTCTCGAAGGTTTGATGTGTAATGGCTCATGGCGTAATTGTGCTACCCGTCAGTAACTTACGCAAGATTTAACGTGACAGTTTGCCCAACCTTCGCGTGGGATAAACCCGCTGTTCAGCCAGGTACAGCAGAGTGAACTCCATGAAGGTCGTGATCATTGGTGGAGGCGTCATCGGAACCGCTCACGCCTATGAGGCAATCAAAAGTGGCCATCAGGTGATCCAACTTGAAAGAGATGATGTCGCCCGAGGCGCATCGGTTAGAAACTTTGGACTGGTTTGGGTCAGTGGTCGAAAAAGTGGTGCTGAATTTCAAGCAGCCGCCCGCGCTCGTCAACTATGGGATGAGATACATAAGGCAATCCCCGAAATGATTTTTCGCGCCAATGGTTCATTAACACTTGCAATAAATAAAGAAGAAGTAGCTGTGATGGAAGAGTGTCTAAAAAAAGAGGATGCGCTAGATCGTCAATGGCAAATTCTTGATAGGGATGAAACCAAAAAAATTAATCCCGCTCTTCGTGGAAATTATTTAGCATCACTTTGGTGTCCACTTGATGCAACAGTAGAGCCAGGATCGCTCTTACGGTCTATGCGCGAGTACTTGCTGTGCAACGAGAAGTATATTTGGCGAAACAATCTCGATGTAATTGATGTCAGAAGTGATGGAAATAAAGCGGTGGCGATTGCACGTAATGGTGAAATTTTCGAGGGAGATGTTGTCATTGTGTGCCCCGGAGCAGACCACACATCCTTATTCAAAGAACAGTTCGATACCGCACCAATTCGCCGTGTGAGATTACAAATGATGAGCACGGCGCCCTTAGATGAGGTCTTAACAACTTCTATTGCTGATGGTGATTCGATGCGGTACTACCCTGGATATGAAGTGCCTGCACGTGAAACTCTGCCACCGCAACACCACATCGCAGCTACTAACCACATGCAACTTCTAATGGTGCAACGCGCGGATGGAACCTTGACTATTGGTGATACACACGAATATGCAGAACCATTTGAGTTCAAGTTGAATGAGGATCCCTACACATATCTACATGAAGTTGCGAGCAATTTGTTAGGAAAGAAACTGCCACCAATTGTTAATCGTTGGGATGGTGTGTATAGCCAGCGCACAGATGGTGCTGTTTGCGATCGTCGCCACATGGCACACAACATCATTTCAGTAACTGGACCC
>NZ_JBBAKG010000268.1:0-1275 GCF_040403615.1 Haliscomenobacter sp.
TGGTCGGCCTGTCCTTTTTGGTAAAATACGGCGTTGACTTTGCCGCTGAGCTGGTCGTAGTCGTAGTCGATGCGCTTGTGGCGGTGGCCGTTTGCGGCCAGTTCAGGAATGTCCTGGATGATGGTGGCTACGTCGCCGGTGAGGTCGTAGCTGTAGTGGGTGGCGTAGTCGTACACGTCGTCGCTGGCGTTGAAAGTGGCCACAATGGTGGAGGCCGCTACGCGGCTGCGCTGGTTGTCGCGGGGGTAAGTAATGGGTAGTTGGGTGTTGGTGATGGGGTTGAGGTCGTAATAAGTACGCGTTACGTGTGCCTTGCTCGTCAGTGTGCCAAACCAGGTATTGAAGGCTGGAGCATCTGCAAAAATAGTAGCCGGAACACTGGCATTGACGCCTTCCCCGGTTTGGGTCACCCGACCCAGGGCGTCGTAGAGGGTGTAGCTGTATTTGTTGCTGGGGCGTTGGCGGCCATCTTGCGAGGCCACCAGGCGGCCTACCCTGTCGTAGTAGTAACGGTTTTCGTCGTGGTCTGGGGCAATTTGCTTCACCGCTCCGCCGAGTGAGTTGTAGGCACTAGCGGGGAAATTTTCAATTTGTAGTCCAAATTTCTATTCCCGATACCCTACCTGACTGATTAATTTCCCTTGTTTCCTGGTCACTTGAATACTTACCCACAAGACCATCTCCTGATTTTGGTTCAATTAGATAACGGAGCAAATTTTTTTTCAACAGAGGATTTGAAAAATCTCGACAAAACTCTTCATCATCTAGATTGCTTCTTTGAAGGTAAAAATTAGGATTTTTAGCTAGTAAAGAATCAACGCTGCATCCTACATATATTCCTTCATTCGTATGGTGTTTTGGCAAATAAAAGCCTAGCATTGTAATATGCTTTTTATCCTTTGTAGACATCAAGGCTTCTGCTGTGAGTGAATCTAAAAATGCCATGTATCCAAAACCTTCATAATACTCAATCTTTCTTCCTTTAAAAACCTCCCAAAATTTTTCAATAGGATCTCCAATTTTTAGGTTAGTTAGGCCATCATCAAGGATTAAAGAATCGCTTTGCAAGAATAAGCTATCCTTCTTTTGATTGTAATCCGTAATTCTAAAATCTCCAGAAAACTTTCTTTCTTGCCCAGGCTTGCAACTTAAGCATATTAGCAGAAGAATTGGAAACAAAGAAAATCGCATAGTATTTTTATTTATTTAATGAATCAAATGTCAGCAATTCTCGGTTTAAAACTAAATACAAAAACATCTACCTTGTGATCAAAG
>NZ_JBBAKG010000269.1:0-1249 GCF_040403615.1 Haliscomenobacter sp.
ACAGTAACAGTTGTTGCTGCTTCAGGTATTGGCACCTTATCAGCTTCAAAATCAGAGACCAACTGGGTTGCTTACCCTACAACTATCTCTAGTGATGCTGATTCTGATCTAACAAATATTGATATTGCTGGTGCAAACACCATTGCAAATGGTTCAGCAGGTCAAATTGCCTTCTCACTAAATGATGGCAACGATGTAGATCTTCCTACAACTGGCGTTATCTCAGTTGTTTCATCTAACCCTTTGATCGCAGTCTCATTTGATGGTTCTTTCTTCAATACTGAAATTGCAGAGGCTGTTGGTTCAACAAACTACGGCTCTGTATTTGTAGGTCAAGCTGTTGCTAACACACCAGCTACTGGAACAATCACCTTTAAGTACAATGGAACTGCTTATTCAACTAAGTCAGTAACAATGCAAGGTGATATCGCATCCATCGTCGTAGCTGATATTTCTTCAGGTAAGACAGGCGTATCAGGATCTGTAAGTGGTGGTTCATCAATCGATTCAACACTTGATGCCGTAACTACAAACGCAGGATCATTCTCAGTTGTAGCAAAAGATGCAGCTGGAAATATCCTCGGTGGTAAGACAGTTTCTGCTGATACAACTCGTTATAACAACACAGTTTCATCTATTGCATTAGCTAACTCAGGTGCAACTATTAAGTTCTCTGCAACAACTGGCTTAACAGCCGGTCCTGGAACAGGTTCTTTAGTTGGAACATGGTCATGCCCAACTACAACTGAGGGTACTGGTGGTACAAAGCAACGTTTGAAGATTACAAACGCAGCTCTTGTTACCGTCTACTCAAACGAGTTTGAAGCAACATGTGCTGGTTCACCAGATTCTTATACAGCATCACTTGATAAGGCTTCATATGTTCCTGGTGACATTGCAACCTTAACAATTACTGCTAAGACATCAACTGGTAAAGCTCCATACTCTGCAGCTACTACCGGTACTGCAACAACAGCAGTAGGTATTACACAAGGTTCACAACTGACAGCAGTAACTGCAATTGCAGTAACTGATACATTTGGTAACACAGGTGTTAAGACCTACAAGTTTGTTGTTGGCACAACTGAGGGTTCATACAACATGATTGTTGACCTTCCTAAGTGGTCAGTAGCTAATGGATACTCAGGTGCTGCTCAGACTGTTAAATACAGTGTTGCATCTGGAACAGCAACTGTTTCAAATGCTGATGTGCTTAAGTCAATCGTTGCGTTAATCGCATCAATCAACA
>NZ_JBBAKG010000270.1:0-1243 GCF_040403615.1 Haliscomenobacter sp.
TTGGCATCAACCCTTTGACTGAAGTGGAAAAAGAGCGGCAAAAAGCAGCAAAAGAGCGCCAACGAGCCGAAGAACAACGCCAGCATACCCGCGCTGCCATCCTCAATCTCTACCAAACCTTACACCTGGAGCCCGCCCTGATCGCAACTATTTTTGAGATCAGCGAACAAGAGGTGATGGATATTTTGGAAGCAGTAGAATAGACTTGTTGTAACGGGAGCGCTTGAGATCAAAAATTCGTCATTCCCCTTACTTCCCGCTTACAAAAGCTTAATATAGCAGCCAAATCCACGTGCCATGGCCACCCCTCTTCACACCAATCTCAATGCGCTGGACGAGTCCTTCATCGAAGAACTGCGGCAACGCTATGCTGCAGACGAAGTAGAAACCCTCCTTCCTGAAACTCCTCAAGACTGGCTCACCGAAGAAGGCTTCTGGCAATTGATCGAGCGCCTGGATTGGGAAAACGAAGGAGATGATACCGCCGTGATCGAACCCCTGGTGCAAGCACTGTCCAATATGCTCAATGCCAACATCCACCAGTATGAAGACATCCTGGCGGAAAAACTTTGGCTCCTGGACACCCTATCCCACGCCGAAGCCTCGATTCGTGATCAGAAAAAAGACTACGTATCGGTAGATGGATTCCTCTACGACCGCTGCTTTGTAGTGGCCAATGGCAAAGAATTTTACGAAGCCGTGCTGCATGATCCCTCCAAATTCCCAACCGGTCTGTCCTTTGAACGTTTGCTCTATGTAGCACACCGGGCTTATAAGCGCAAAATGGGGAAAGCCTTCGTACATATCCCCCGAAAATCGTATGAAACATACAGCAACGAAGCAGGTTGGGAAGATGCGGAATAGGGCCACAAAGCAGCGGAGCAAATTGAAGCTGAACACATGGCCACTTTTGAAAAAAAACACGACAGATTGCCCCGTGGCAACAAAAGCAACAACCGCGAAACTCCGCGTCAACTCCTTTACTCCGCGGTTAAAAAATACGTGCGGAAAAAAGCTGGCTTGCAGCAGCTTAATACACCCAAAGCGACACCAATGGGAACGCGGATGACGCAGATTCAGCGGATTTCCGCAGATCAAATCCCTGTAAATCCACTGAATCCGCCCGATAAAGACGCGATTAATCGCGTCTCTACAACCCCAAAAACCTGATCTATTCTAAAGTATCCGTAGCAATGCGGAAAAGGCCTTATTGAAATCCCGATTTTGCGGAAGTGGAGGCGGG
>NZ_JBBAKG010000271.1:0-1159 GCF_040403615.1 Haliscomenobacter sp.
ACATGCACTCGGAGGGAGGGGTGAACAGCTGACACATCGCGGCCGCGGTCTCCTTGCCATCAAGGTGGCCCTGGTCCTGCAAGGCGCCGCCACCACTAAGATCCAAGACCAAGTGCCCGCCGGCGCCGTGCCTCTTCTTCCCGACCGCCTCCGCCTGCATGCACCCGCAGCCACCCCCGTCGTGGTGCGCGCGTGATTACCTACATTTCATAATACAACCTCACTTACCCCCAGTCTCTATTTGTCTCCCACGTTCTTCCCTCGCATCCTCCTAGGGAGCGCCCTAATTGCTATCAGGCCCACACCAGCGGCGCCTGCATCGGACCAGGGGTAGCAGTCAGTGGCGGGCGCGCAGGAGCAGGTTTTCCTCTATCACCAGGGGGGAGGTGTATTTGACCATCGCCGCCGTGGTATATATAACGATGTTTTATACAGGGGGTATTATACACATCAGGTATTTCATGTCAAGCGGAACGACATTTTAGGAGGGCGATCGATAATACAGTGGACTTTACCTCAGATTCCCTGTGTGAAGGGAGCGGGGTATCGAACATGCAAGTGAATTCATCTCTGAGTCCCTGCTGGATGAGTTGGGGTAACAAATTTGTAAGTGATTTCATCTCAAAGTCCCTGCTATTTTTGTTGGGGTAACAAAATTTCAAGAGATTTCATCTCGGGTACACTGCTATTTTTGTTGGGGTAACAAAATGAATGGTGAATCGGACATTGTAATTATATATAATTTTGTTATATATATTAATTTCTCAATGTACATCGTCTCAATGTCCCTGCTATTTTTGTTGGGGTAACAAAATTTCAAGAGATTTCATCTCGGGTACACCTGCTATTTTTGTTGGGGTAACAAAATTGTTAGGGATTTTATCTCAGATGCACTGCTGGATTTGTTGGGGCAACAAAATCGTTAGGCATTTTATCTCCGATACACTGCTGTATGAGAGGTGGGTATGGAAAATACAAGGGACTTTACTTTCGATTCCCTGTATACAGAGAGGGGGTATCAAGAATACAAGGGACTTCACCTCGACTTCCTATATACAAGGACTCCAGGTGGTCCAAACCTACCAAACACCAGGTTCCCACACTGTACCTGGAAGACCCCGTGGCCCGAAGTACTTGCACCGAATGTCGACGTTCCGCG
>NZ_JBBAKG010000272.1:0-1149 GCF_040403615.1 Haliscomenobacter sp.
AATCCATGCCAGAATCCATCATTTCCCCACTCGGTCTTTCCGCCACGGCCCTCCTGATCTACTTCATTTTTATCAACCTACGGCATGGATCCAAGGCGACCAAACCAGAGATCAGGGTCAATCAGGTCATTGGTGCACTGCCTTTGGTCATCGCGGTTTTTTTTGCGCTTTTACAAGCCTGGTACCTGATTTTGATTCAAATGCTCATCGCGTACCTGTTGATCTTTACCAGCTTAGGCCACGACATTATGGCCCTTTTGCTCAACAACCCAACCTGGTACGTTGCCTGGCTAAGTGGCGTGATGTTGCTCATTTTCGCCTTGACCATCTGGCTGATTCCCTGGCACTTGCTGGATGTAGGAACGTATCGGGACTTGCGGCGCAAGCGGGCTTACCTGGTGGTATTGCGTTTTTTGGGTCTTTTCACCTTTGTGGTATTCTTGCTGAGCATTTATGCGATCGATCAGGACTGGGAAAATTTTCCCCATGGTTTGTTCTGGGGAGTGCTGACCCTAACCTTTTTGGTGTATTGGGTGCTGGAAATAACCATAGGCGAATGCTACATCGCACAGACCTTGTACTGGGTGATGTGTCTTGCTGTAGTGGTGTATGTTGAAATTTCAGTTCCGCAGCTGCACTATGGGTGGTTCAAGTGGATCACCATATTTTGGGCCATGTTTTATTGGACCATTACGGGCCCTGCTCCTGGATTCCGCAAAAAAAAGGAAAACGAACAAGCTCCGCTCGATGTAGCACTCCGTGAAAAGAAAGGAACAGTGTTGGGCTTCTTTTTGGGTTGGATCAAAGAATTTCAATCCATGCAGACCTGGCTAGGGCTGAGCATTGGCCAAATTGCGGTGGAGTTGGATGCCAAAATCAATCTCCAAAGCACGATACAAGCGGAAGCCAAAGACTTAGCAAAAAATCCAAAGGAACGCTTGAACGCCTACCGGTTTTATGGCAACCGTTTTTCTTATCGGGTTTTGTTCATCATTACCCTGGCACTGGCATTATTGGGCATTTATTTGCCCAATCTGGAACCCATTTCACCCATTGTTTTTGTGTATACCGGCATGGGCTTTTTGTTGATCCTGGTCGATTACATGTTCTATACCGGTAAGCGAGTAGTTGCTTTTGCCACCAATCCGC
>NZ_JBBAKG010000273.1:0-1068 GCF_040403615.1 Haliscomenobacter sp.
AATTCATAGTTTTTGATAAGTTAGATTTATTGTGAGGCCTAATCTAAGAACATGTTTTTTTGATTTCTAACTTTTGGCTTAAGCGGACCGCCTTGGGCGGAAATACTTTAAGAATGGGTTGGTAATCACGGCGCACTGACTTGACTTTGCGCTTGCGGGGGAGTTGCAGGCTTTGAAACGGCCGAAACTGCTGGCCGGGGTGCAGTTACCTCTAGTTCATTGATTGGGACGGGCCGCGTTATGTACCCGGTGAACATCGATAACAGTAGGCAGGAGATGTTCATAAAGGTGGAGGCTAATTGATTGGACTGAACTCGTTCAAGGGTTTGAGGGGGGCCAATCAAAATCAAATAGATGATGGAAGCAAACACTGCGAATGTGATGAACATACTTGGCGGAAGCCTTAGGAAGATGGCCAGCGCCGGAATAGTGAACAGTGCGGAAACAAATGGGCTCGTTCGGCTACTGCCGGTGGCGGCTATGAGATATCCGACTAGGAAAAAATTCAGTACAAAGACAGTACCTATGGCGGTAGCGGCCGAAATTGTATTGATGCCAACGCCTTGAAAAATTGGGCTCCAAATCGAATATAGCTCGTCGGAAATCAGGAGCACAGCAAAAGATGTAAGAGCGACGAATAGTGTTGGCGACCTACGGAGTGGCTCTCCGTCGCTGCGCCCCACGGGTACCCCCAACATGCGGTTTCCTTGGAAAAGTGACGATGTGATCGCAAGGAGCGTTATCAGAAGCAACTCGACTAAGAGCGTTGCGGCAGCGACATTGAGCGGCTGAATTGATTGTTCTGGAGTCATGCTAGGTGGCGAGGTCAGATTGATAACGTAATGAAGACCGCACAACTCGGTTGGTACATCTGGATCCAGTAGACACATCAATTTTCTGAAATTGCTTTAAGCCAATAGCAATATGACTTGCAGGCGAATATTGTTTGAATTTTTACAGGCACAAATCTTCCATAAAACCCGGTGCTCCCTATTTATTTTTTACGCTGGCTCGATCAGGTTCGCGAGCGCATTCGTTACCCGTACTATAGCTTCAAAACGAAGAATG
>NZ_JBBAKG010000274.1:0-1059 GCF_040403615.1 Haliscomenobacter sp.
AGGTAGCTATAAAGACGCGATGAACCAGGTATCTGACTTTGGTAATTCTACGTGGAGTTTTATCGACGTTGATGGGACAACTCGTGAGATCAGCACATATGGACTTCTTAGCGGAGAAAACCACAAAGGGCAGCAAGTAAGTTACAACTTGCAACCAAAGATGGACTTTGGCTTCACTAATTTACAAATTAAAGATGTAAATTCTGGAATCAAGTTTAAGTATGTCTTTAGAAGTTCCTGGGTAGTGCCAGTTGCTTCATTTTTAATGGCATCAAATGCCGAATATGGTGACGAAAAAATCGCAAATGGGCACAGGTATACATATGTAGGTTCACCATTTTTAGGAACCAATTACTCTGGAGGCTCACTTGTGGATCTTTCTGACCAAGCTTCAGATATGACAAAGTCAGATTCAGAGAACATCCGCTTGTATTTTTTAATTGATCACGCCAGTTCGATACCAGGTGGTTCGTATGGAGATACCCGATGTAGCAAATTCGGCTATCCGGTGACATCGCACAACGCGTATGGTGGAGGAATACCTTTCTTAGCTGATAACAACACAATGAAGTTTGCGATTTATTCTCCTCATCTTCTATCAAATGGCAGCATTGCAACCGGTTTTTTTAGCACTTACATGTCGGTTGCCTGGATGGACTGTATGTGGCCTAAAAACAACATTTCAAAGGCTCCTAAAGTTGAGGTTTCAGTTGTAAATAGCGATGGATCCGCTCAAGTAGCGTCCACATTATTCAAAATTGAAAAAGGATTCCTTGTCGTATACGCACGTGGATTCCACTACAGCGCACCCACCATCAAACTATCTGTCTCTAAATCAAACCCTACCGAAGAAGTTTTACCTGCCGCGAGCCCTAGCCCGACTACATCAGCGATTCCTGTTTCTGCAATCATCAAGAAATCCACGATTACCTGCGTGAAAGGCAAGACAACTAAGAAGGTAACCTCCGTTTCACCGAAGTGTCCTGCTGGTTATAAAAAGAGATAAATCCTCCCAGTGTGGGTTCGACCCCCACTCGGGGCACCAGAAGTGTGCGAAGG
>NZ_JBBAKG010000275.1:0-1052 GCF_040403615.1 Haliscomenobacter sp.
TAATTGAAATAAACTTTTCCGGTTTGATTTTGGAGCAAACCTCCTAGATTCAAGCCTACCGAACGACCTGAATTCACAACTACAATGTGCTGGCGGAGATAGTTTTGACTTGCTGCTTTTTCCATGCTCCCTACTTGCCAAGCGGGAGTGATGCTTTCGCGGCTGATTTGGGGCCGAAAATAGCCCGCAACCAAAAACAATTTTTCACTGCCTTTTTTGAGTCGCCACTCCATAAAGGCGTCAAAAATACCCACCGAAGGAATAGCCCCGTTATTTCCAGCCCCAAAGACCCCACTTTCAACATCCCGCCCAACGGCATCAAAGGCAAAGACCACCGTAGCTTTGAGGTTGTTATAGGGTTGCATTCTAAAACCGATGCGTCCCCGACGTATCAAAAAATTGAGTCGGTTGTCAACATCATCGTATCCTTTGGTTTGGGTGTTGTATACTTTTTGGTTCATGCTATAAACGCTCCACAATTGAAGCTGCGCAAATGGTTCCAACTTAAATCCTTCCTTATTTTTCAAAAAACCTTTGAAGTCTTCCTGAGCCTGCAGCAGTGGTTGAGAAAAAAAAGAGAACCAAAACATTACAACAATGTGAAAAATAGCGGTTCGGTATCCTGAAGTTGGACGGCTGTACATGCTTGTGATTTTAAGATTAAAACAGGGAATTCATTGCCCATTTTGCCTGCAAAATAAGGAATTCATGCAAGTATGAATCACCCAATTTAAATCTTTCGACCACTGATCTAAGCATTTTGATCAATCACCACCGCCAACTGATGGGCAGATTGCATTCCAGAACGCTGCCATTTCACTTCCCCTTTTTTGTACAGCACAAAAGTCGGGACGCCCTGAATGCCCATTTTTTGGGCCAATGCCGGATTTTTATCTATGTCAATCTTGATGATCGAGGCTTTGTCTCCAATTTTATTGGCCAATTCTTGCAAAATTGGGGCCATGGCCTTGCACGGGCCGCACCATTCCGCAAAAAAGTCCACCAAAACGGGCTTGTCGCCATCAATAAGTTCGCTAAAAGACATTTTCTTT
>NZ_JBBAKG010000276.1:0-1051 GCF_040403615.1 Haliscomenobacter sp.
CGCCAACCGTAACCTTAAGGCCTTTGTTGGCCTTCTGGAACTCTTCAGCAACCGCTTCTGTGACAGGGTAGACGGTACTAGAACCATCGATTTTCACGACCTGCGCGAAAGCGGATGTAATTACTGTGCTCATAAACATCATAGATGCTGTAGCCAGCAAAGTTTTAACTGGTAAAAATTTCACAGGATTTCCTTTCAGGAAAATTAAAAGAGTCAGCACAGTCTATGTTTCAAATATGTCAATGCCGTGACAATCATGCTGCTTTGCAGTTTTTGCCAATTGATTTGCCGTTATGGATCAACTCAGGTGAGCTTGGGCCTTGGGTTATAAGCTTCCATCCGTCAGCTTCGTATACGCCTGCACCCTTGTTGTCAAGCTCATAACCACCTTCATAACGCACACGCACTGTTGATCCGTCTTCAGCGACACGCGCTTGAAAGCTTATACCGCCCTCACATTTGAATGTGACGAATTGTCCAGCTTTCATTCCGGCAGGAACTGGAACGCTGGTGGCGCAACCGCTCAACAATGCAACGATGGCGAGGTGAGCTATAAAAACAAATTTCATGCGATTTTCTCCGTAAAGTTAATTAAGACGTGGGGTAGTGTCTTGCTGAGATGTGACAAAGTCGTGACATATTGCTAAATTTTGAGTGACAACTGCATACTGACTCCCCTCGCAAAAATCCAGGTGTTCACTTTTATCAGCACGGCTTAGCTACGGCTTAAAACAGACACGACCCACCCCCCCGCGTCACAATAGTTGTCGCCTTCTTAGAACCAAGAACCCTGGGGGCGGCGATGAAGGAAAGCAGTGGCACGTTACGGACAATCATTCAAAGACCGGGCAGTCGCTCGGCTGTTGCCGCCTGAGAGCGCAGCACTGGAGTTGGTCTCCAAGGAAGTTGGCATTGCATCAGGAACGCTGCAACGCTGGAGAGAAGAAGTTCAGTCCATGCCCGCCCGAGGGCGGGCATGGACTGCGCCGGCGAAACTGCAAGCCGTGATCACCACAGCGGCTTTGTCAGAAGTCGACAAGAACGCTTGGTG
>NZ_JBBAKG010000277.1:0-1045 GCF_040403615.1 Haliscomenobacter sp.
GCCGTCAAAGTCTGATCGCGTACTTCGATCAAACTCTTGCGAATGAGGCAGGTGGCCTCATCGGGACAATCGTGGCACGGCTCATAAAAACGCAGGGAAGCACACGTCAAGAGGGCGATGGCACCATCAAAAAGGCGATAAATGTCTGCCAGGTTGATGTCTTCGGCAGCTCTGAGCAGGTAATAGCCCCCACCAATGCCTTGTTTGCTACTGACCAGGGAGGCGCGTTTCAAATCAATCAGGATCAGTTCCAAAAACTTTTTGGGAATGCTGGATTTGGCAGCGATTTCTGATGTTTTGATCAACACGCCTTTTTCTTGCTGCGCCAGGTAAATCAGTGCCTTGATGGCGTATTTTGCTTTTTGAGACAGCATTATGGTTTCTTTTGAGCAACGACCATGTATTGATAAATCAACGAAGTGTCGTCGCTATTGAGTAACTCAAATCCGGCCTGCTCCAATTCTTCCTCTACCTGGTATTGGGGTACCCGGATGGCCAGGGGAGGCAAAAACTCACCTTGCGGCAAACGGTGTCGCTTTACGTCCACAATGATGATTTTTCCGCCAGGAGCAATGCCTTTTTTTAGGTTTTGCAGGTATTCAACGCGGTTGCTCAAGTACAAATACGTGTTGACCATGAGTACCACGTTGACTTCATTGGTTTTCAGATGCGGGTCATTGGGATCAGCCAGGCGGGCTTCCAGTTTGTTTTGATCCGAATCAGAAAGCTCAACCGTACGAATACTATCTACATAATTGACCAGATTGCGGTCAATGTCTATGGCGATCACTTTTTTGGCCAGGGGCGTAAGGCGGAAGGCAAAAAAACCGGTACCCGCTCCAATGTCTGCCACTACCTTGTTGCTGATGTCGCCCATCCTGTCCAGCACCAATTCGGGTTTTTGCCAAATGTAGCGGTTGGTATTGCTGTAATCATCGGTCATTCCGGGTTGGTTTGGATTTGCCTTGAAGTTTGGGTCTTCATTGTATTTTTTGGTGGGATCAGGGTCATTGTTCCAACAGCCAGCCAATGAAAAGGACAATAA